>CAZUYG010000376.1:0-4356 GCA_964624265.1 uncultured Candidatus Odyssella sp. | reverse complement strand
CGAGCTGTTTCAGATTGAGCTGCTTCAGCGCGGTCTGGATGTCGATCGCGCAGCGGGCGCCCGCCTCGGCCGTCTCGAGGATCGCGTAGATCGCGTCGCCCCAGGAGTTGCGGTAGAGCACCTGCTTGCCGAACGTGTCGAGCGTCTCCGAGATCTGGCCCATGAAGTGCTTCTGGAACAGCGGAAGCTGGCGCTCGGCCACCTGGCTGAACCCGACGACGTCGCCGAACATGATCGCGTGCAGTTCGCGCGTGACGTCGCCGTATTTCCACGCCGTCAGGATGCGCGAGCCGTCGTCCGAGCCGACCGGATGGCTGGGCGGGCGCGTGCCGGCCCTGCGGCTCACGTTCACGTCGATCACTTCGGTGGCGCGGCCGTGCCGCTCCCAGGTGCCGATGTCGATGCTGGTTCCGGCGCGGCCGCTGGTCGGCTCGCCGTCCCAGATCGCGATCTGCAGCGCGTTGGCCTCGAGATTGTGCGCGCGCAGTAGCGCGAGGCCCATCGCCAGCTGCGAGCCGTAGGCGAACAGCATCTCGTCGCCGAGATATTCGCTCTCGGTCGCGTAGGTGAGCGAGCGCGCCTTGCCGAGCGCGCGCTCGAAGCGCTCGAGCCAGCCAGGGCCGCCGCGGGCGACCGAATGGTGCTTGAACTCGTCCATCGCGAACGGCAGCACGACGTTGAGCTCGATGTTGCGCGCGATGCAGGCCTCGGCGAACAGCAGGTCGGAGCCGCAGGCGAGCGAGCCGTATGCGAAGCCGACGCCGAGGCGGTCGAGGCGTTCCCCGACCGCCGCGGCGACGCCCGGCTCCAGCTCCGGCGGGAAGCGGCCGCGCAGGTTCGGCGGGTCGATCATGTGCCCGGTGTAGTGGATGACCGACGGCGGCGCGATCGGCTGCAACAGCGCCGGATCGACGTTGAGCGCCTGGCACAGCAGCCGGAGCTGCTTGCGCGTGGCGGCGCGCAGCGCGAGGCGCGTCTTCACGTGGCGATCGGCCTCGGCCAGCGCCTCCTGGGCCGCCGCGGCGTTGCCGAGCACGAGATTGGCCTCGGCGCGGCTGGCCGCGCGGTAGTACTTCTCGATTTCGCTATCGGCCGCGGCCGCGTCGCAGGCGCGCAGCGTCCGCCGCGCCCAGTCGCGCGCGCGATCGGCGGCGCCTGCGATCACATAGAGCGTGGCGGCGTTGGCGGCCGGAAAATGATCGCCGCTCGCGTCGTAGACTTTCTCGTAGAGCGAGGCCGAGTCGCGCAGCAGCGCCCAGCGCTCCGTGGTGCGCGCGCGCAGGCCGAGATCCTTGACCAGCCCGGCGCGCAGCATCTGGATGTCGAGATCGGCCGTGTTCTTGAGCCCATACTGATCGTACATCTCGAGCGCGCGGTCGGCGGCGCCGCTGCGCGCCAGCGCGCGCACGGCCATGTATTTGAGCTGTTCGTCGTTCGGAAAGGCCGCAATCGCCCGGCGCGCGATTTCGAAAGCCTGGAAATAATCGCCGCGGGCCTCGGCCTCGCGGATCGTGCGCGCCCAGTCGCGGACGGTCGGATTTTCGCCGGAGGGGCCTTCATTCATGCGGCAGCGGGCGGAGGCTCACGCGGTTCTGCGCGCCGGACCGCGCGCCGCCCGCCAGTCTATGGCAAATGCCGCCGCTGTGGAAAAGAGTTCACGGGCGGCGCGCCAGCGCCAGAACGAGGCGGCCGACGCGGACGCCGAACTTCCGCATGTCGGAGACGTCGAGCAGCGTGCCGTCGTCCATCAGATGCATGCGGTCGTCGAACGAGAGCGCGATCGCGCGGCGTCCGACCGGAACCCGCATACGGTATCGCCAGCGGATCGTTCCGGGCGCCGCGGTGCCTTCGGCGACGCCGACGATGTCGGCGGCCGACGCCCAATAACGCCCCCCGCCGGCGCACGTGACGCGCCAGCTCCGCTTTTGCACTTCGCCGTCGCGGAAGCGGAACAGCTCGTCGAGGACGAAATCGGGGCCGCGCCAATAGCCCTGCATTTCGACCGTGAAGGCGCGGCGCACGCGCCCGCGCCGGTCCTCGACGAAACCGCCGCCGCCGACATTGCCCATGAAGAATTCTTCGAAGACGAAAGGCCCGGGAGCCTTCGCCGGCAAACGCACGCGTTCAGTGGAGATCGCATCCATGGCAGCACCGGGAACAAATCCGACGCCGATGCATACGCAGGCTCCGCGCTGCTGGATGACGCGCGATCGCCGCAGCGGCGGAGGCCGGCCCGGCTAAGGCTTGCCGAATGCCACCTGGCGAACGTCGATGTTTCCGGCGCGGAAACCGCCCTCGCAATAGGCGAGGTAGTAGGTCCAGAGGCGCTTGAAACGCTCGTCGAAGCCGAGCGCCGCGATCCGGTCCCACGCGGCATGGAAACGCCGCCGCCACGCCGCGAGGGTTTCGGCGTAGTGGATGCCGAACCCGTCCGCGCCGAGCCAGGCGAGGCCCGCGCGCTCGCCCTCGCGTTTCAGCACCGCGTCCGACGGGAGCATGCCGCCCGGAAACACGTATTTCTGGATGAAATCCGCCTCGCGGCGGTAGCGCGGGAAGAGCTTCTCGTCGATCGTGATCGCCTGCAGCGCCGCGCGGCCGCCCGGCGCCAGGCTCTCGGCGAGTTTGCCGAAGAACACCG
The DNA here is from genome assembly GCA_964624265.1 of uncultured Candidatus Odyssella sp. Lineage (GTDB taxonomy): Bacteria > Pseudomonadota > Alphaproteobacteria > Bin65 > Bin65 > SBBV01. Next base: position 1,718 of record CAZUYG010000376.1, on the reverse strand, counting down.
GCCAGTACTCCTCGCCCACCGCCTCGATCATCTCGATCGACGCGATGCGGTCGAAGCGCCCCTGCACGTCGCGATAATCGCAGAGCTCGACCGAAACCCGCTCGGAAAGTCCCTCGGCGAAGACGCGCCGGCGGGCAAAGTCGAGCTGCTCCTTCGAGAGCGTGATCGCCGTGACCTTGGCGCCCGACTCCTTCGCGGCAAGGCACGCGAACTGGCCCCAGCCGCACCCGATTTCGAGCAGCCTCGAATCCGGCGCCGGCGCGAGCAGCGCGAGCAGCCGGCGGTATTTGTTGCGCTGCGCTTCGTCGAGCGGCTGGCCGGCACGCTCGAAGATCGCCGAGGAGTAGGTCAGCGTCTCGTCGAGCCAGTGCTGGTAGAACGTATTGCCGAGATCGTAGTGCGCGGCGATGTTGACCCGCGCGCCCGCGCGCGAATTCGCGTTGCGGCGGTGCCGCCAGCGGTCGACGAGGCGCCGCGGCAGCGTCGGCCGGCGCGTCAGGTTTCCGGCACGTTGCAGATGCGCGCCGAATTCGACGACGGCGGCGAGATCCGGGCTCTCCCAATCGCCTTCGAGATAGGCTTCGGCCAGGCCGAGCGGCCCGCCCAGCAAGGCGCGCCGCACCGCGCGCCAGCGGTGCATGTGGACGGTGGCGGCCGGGCCCGGCGCGGCGCCGGCGGTGACCGTCTCGACGCCGTCGGGCCAGCGCAGCCGCAGGGTACCCGCAGGCGGCTCGCGCAGGAACGCCGCGATCAGGCGCGCGCGCATCCCGCGTGGCGCGCTCATGGCGCGCGCACTTCGCCGGCGCGCGGGCGCTTGGCCGGATCGCGATGAAAGCGCGCGCCCTTGCGCCACAAGCGCAGCGCCTGCCAGTGGATCGCGGCGATGACCTTGAGCGTCATCAGCGGATGCGCGGCGAAGGCCTTGAGAAGCTCGCCGTCGGTGAGGGGCCGGCGGCGGCCGCTGATCGTGGCGCGCAGGATCTCGCCGGCAACGCCGCGCTCGCGAATCAGCAGCGCGAACGCTTCGGCGGGCGCCTTCAGGCGGAAGCTGTATTGCGCGTCCATCGGAATGAACGGTGACACGTGAAAGTCCTTGCCGCAGCGCTGGGCGACCGCGTTCTCATCCTGACCCGCGGCAACCGGCAAAGCATAGGCGTGCCGGCCGCCGAAGGTGTTGTGCACTTCGTAGATGACCGCGCGGAGGCGATCCTCGCGGTCACGGCAGAGCCAGAGGCTCAGCGGGTTGAAAACATACCCCAGCATCCGCGGAAAACAGAGCAGCTCGATGCGGCCCCGCGGGGGCGATATGCCGGCGGCGCATAGCGTGCGTTCGGCCCAGGTCCGCAGCCCTTCGCCGGCAGCGGCCCGGTCGCCGTGGTCGCGATCGTGAAAACTCATGAGGTTGAAGCGGTTGTGCGAAAGCCAGCGCAGGCGCTTGGCGAGCGCCGGCAGCTCGTCGATGTCGATCAGCAGCGTGAACACACGATAGCGAAAGCGGTGCTGCACCGGCGCAAGCCGGGCGTGCGTGACGCTGCCGCGATAGAGCGCCGAGCGCATCGGATCACGCCGCTTCCGGCAGGGCGGCGAGCGGCGGCGCGGGCGCTTCGGCCGCGGGCGATGGCGCCGGAGCGGCCCAAGGCGCATCGGCTCCGAGCGCCGAGGCCGCGGCCATGCCGGAGACCAAGCCATCCTCGTGGAAGCCGTAGCGCGTCCAGGCG
>CAZUYG010000375.1:475-4374 GCA_964624265.1 uncultured Candidatus Odyssella sp. | reverse complement strand
TACATTCTCACGCTCTGGCTCGTCACGGCGGTGGCGGCGCTCGGCGTGAATCTCATCGTCGGCTATGCAGGGCAGGAGACGCTCGCGCAGGCCGCGTTCCTCGGAATCGGCGCCTATACAGCCGCGCTCCTCGCCAAAGCCGGGGTGCCGTTCGGCCTTTCATTCGTTGCTGCCGGGGCGCTGTCCTTCGCCGTCGGCCTCACGATCGGCTTCCCGGCGCTGCGCGTGCAGAAGCACTATCTCGCCTTCGTCACGCTGGCGTTCAGCGTCTTCGTCTGGCTGGTCATCCGCAACGAAGAATGGCTCACCGGCGGTGTGATGGGTTTGAAGGACATCGAGCGGCCGTCGCTGTTCGGGACAAGCCTGCGCCATCACCGCCATTTCTACTGGTTCGTGCTGGCGATCGCCGCCGCGCTCACCTTTGCAATGTGGTGGGTCGTGCGCTCGCCCTGGGGCCGCGCGTTCACGGCATTGCGCGAAAATCCCGTGCGCGCCGAAAGCCTTGGCGTGGACGTGCGCCGCTACACGCTGCTCGCCTTCGCGATCGGATCGGCCTATGGCGGCCTTGCCGGCGCGCTCTATGCGCCCCTCGTCGAGTTCATCGATCCTGCGCCGTTCGCGCTCGGCCCGTCGCTGCTGTTCCTGCTGATGGTCGTCGTCGGCGGGTCGGGCTCGTTCGCGGGGCCGTTCGTGGGTGCGGGCGTGGCGGTGCTGCTGCCGGAGTGGCTGCGCTTCGCCGAAAGTTACTACCTGCTGGTCTATGCCATGCTGGTCATCCTGATGATGGCGTTCTGCCCGACCGGTCTCGTCGGCCTTGCCGCGCGGCTTTGGGCCTGGCGACGCCAGCCGGCGCGAGAAGGAAGTGATGCCGCCGCGCCGGCGCTCGACGAGGCGAAGCCATGAGCGCGGTGCTCGAAGTGCGCGGCATCGAAAAGCAATTTGGCGGCCTGCGCGCCGTCGACGGCGTCTCGTTCGAGGTGCGCCAGGGCGAGATACTCGGTCTCATCGGACCCAATGGCTCCGGCAAGTCGACGCTGTTCAACTGCATTCTCGGCCAGTTCGAGCCCACCGCCGGCGAAGTGAGGCTCGATGGCCGCCGCGTAACCGGCCTGAGACCCTCGCAGCTCAACCGTCTCGGCGTCGGCCGCACGTTCCAGCTGCTCCAGGTGTTCCCCCGCTTGTCCGTCCGCGAAAACCTCGTCCTCGCAGGACAAGAGCATCAGGGCTCGATGATCGGGCGCCTGTTCGGCGCGCGCGACGCGGGCCTCGCCGCCGAGGCCGAGCGCATGATCGAATTCTTCCGTCTCGGTCATCTCGCCGATGCGCGTGCCGGGGGCCTGAGCTACGGGCAGCAGAAGCTCCTCGACGTCGCGATGGCGTTCATGGCGGGCCCGCGCCTCGTGCTTCTGGACGAACCGGCCGGCGGCGTGAATCTCACGATGCTCGCGAGCCTCCGCGAGCGCCTCGAAACCGTGAACCGTCAACGCGGCGCGACCTTCGTCGTCATCGAGCACAACATGGAATTCGTGATGGCGCTCTGCTCGCGCATCCTCGTGCTCGCCGAAGGGCGCATCATCGCCGAGGGCAGGCCCGACGAGGTGCGCCGCAATCCCAAGGTCATCGAGGCGTATCTTGGCCACTGACGCGATCCTGACGCTCGAAGACGTCGTCTCCGGCTACGGCAAGATGACGATCCTGCACGGCACCACCGCCCGCATCCGGCGTGGCGCGATCACGACGATCATCGGCCCCAACGGCGCCGGGAAATCCACGGTGTTCAAGACCGTCTTCGGGCTCCTGCCGGTGCGTACCGGCCGGGTCCTCTTCGATGGGCGCGACATGACGAATGCCGAACCGCGGCAGATGCTCGATGCCGGCGTCTGCTACGTGCCGCAGGGCCGCAATCTCTTCCCGGAGCTGTCCGTGAGGCACAACCTCGAACTCGGCGGGGTGGCGCTCGGCAATCGCCGCGATCTCGCGCATCGCATCGATGCGATGATGGAACGCTTCCCGATGCTGCGTCAGAAGGCACGCGCGCAGGCCTCCACGCTCTCGGGCGGGCAGCAGAAGCTGCTCGAAGTGGCGCGCGGCCTGCTGCTCGATCCCAAACTCATGCTCATCGACGAGCCTTCGATCGGCCTCTCGCCGCTGATGGTGCAGGAGGTGTTCGCGATCCTCGCCGGCCTCCGGCAGAAAGGCGTCACGATTCTCCTGATCGAGCAGAATGCAAAATCCGCGCTCGAGAATTCCGATTACGGCCTCGTGCTGGAGCAGGGCCAGACGCGCATCGAAGACACGGCCGCCGGAATCCTCGCCGACCCGCGCATCGGCGAGCTTTTCCTCGGCGGCGGCCTCAAGCCGGCAGCGTGAGAAGCGGCATGAAGCGCGCGCTCGTCGGCCTCATCGGCGCGAATATCCAGAAGTCGCTTTCCCCGCGCCTGCACGAGGATGCATTCGCGGCGGCCGGCATCCGAGGGTACTACCACCTGATGGATCTCGACGTGCTGGCCGGCCGAAGCCCAGCCGATCTGCTTTCGGCGGCGCGCGCGGCGGGGTTCACCGGCGTCAACATCACGTTTCCCTGCAAGGAGACCGTCCTGCCGCTGCTCGATGAGGTGTCGCCCGGCGCGCGCGAGGTCGGTGCCGTCAACACCGTGACGTTCGACAGCGTCGGACGCACGAAAGGATTCAATACCGATCGACCGGGCTTCCGCATGAGCTTCGAGGAAACGCTCGGCCGTCCGGCCGTTGCCGGTGAGAGAGTCGTGCTTGCCGGCGCCGGGGGCGCGGGGCGTGCGGTGGCGTTCGCGCTGCTCGATCTCGGCGCAGCGGCGGTGCTCGTCTACGACAAGGAAACGGCGCGCAGCGAAGCGCTCGCCCGCGACCTCGCCGCCGCGTTCGGGGCCGGGCGCGGCCAAGCGATTCCGCGATTGGCACCGGCGATGGAAGATGCAGCGGGCGCGGTGAACGCCACGCCTATCGGAATGCTCGGTTTTCCGGGAGTGCCGCTGCCGGTCGAAGCCATCCGGCCGCGCCATTTCGTGGCCGACGTCGTATACACGCCGCTCGAGACTGCCCTGATCCGCGCGGCGCGCGGGCGGGGCGCGCGCGTGCTGACCGGCGGGGGTATGTGCGTATTCCAGGCCGCCGAAGCCTTTCGGCTGTTCACCGGCATCACGCCCGATGCAGTGCGCATGCGCAGCCTGTTCGACGAACTCGTGGCGGCGCGCGATTTCGCGGCGGGAGAGGCCGTCGCCGCCACCTGAGCCGGTGCCGTGTGTGGGGAGGCCGACAGTGCCGACTCGGGAATCTCGCAATTGCGATCCCGCCATCTGCGCCTTTGCGCCATTTCGTGTGCATTGCCTCCGAGAGGCTGCGCTACGGGCGGTGCGCCGAAAGGTTCCCGGGCGCGTGGCTTCGAATGCCGCGCATGGCGCCGCACGATGCGCGCCGTCCTTCGTTTTATTCTCCTGGGCGACAACGAGCGAAGGATCTCGTCATGCGTATTCCCATCGTCAACGCCGCTCATGAGATCGTCGGCTGGACGGACGTCGAACCCGTCGTGGAGCGCAACCGTCTGCGCCACCACGAGGCCGAAACGCTGTTGGGCGGCCCGATTCATAGCGTCGAGATCGTATTGGCCGACCGGCGTCAGATGGCGATGGCGGGCGCACCTAGCGGATGGCGCAGCACGTGGCGATGCCTCGCTCTGTGCAGCGACGAGCGCATAGGTTCGGTCGAGCAGATCGGGCGGTTTCTTTCCGAACCGGGTGTGTGAAACGCGGCGCGCCCCCCGCCCAGCCGCGCCGGGGGCCGCGGTAGCACAGGGGCCGCCCGCGGTCATGGGAGCAGGCCCCCCGGTGACAACAGCAGCCCGGCGGGGTACAGGCCCGCCGCGC
>CAZUYG010000375.1:0-465 GCA_964624265.1 uncultured Candidatus Odyssella sp. | reverse complement strand
GAAACGCGGCGCGCCGCCGGCCATGCGGCGCGGCGGCGCGCTTTCGCAGAGAGCCGGCAGTCTAGCTGGAGAGACGCTCCCAGGTTCGCACCTGCTCCTCGGCGGCTTCCTTGGCGATGCCGTAGCGCTCCTGAATGCGCCCGACGAGCTGGTCGCGCTTGCCGGCGATGACCTCCACGTCGTCGTCGGTGAGCTTGCCCCATTTCTCGCGAACTTTGCCCGCCACCTGCTTCCAGTTGCCGGAAATCTGATCCCAATTCATGCCCTGGCTCCTTTCGTTTCTGGGTTGCGTGATGTGGAAAAAACGCGCTCGGGCGCATGCGGTTCCAGAGGCGCGGCATTCGCGCCCGTGTCAGCGCAGCGTCAGCATTTCGCGCAGGTGCGGCTCCTGCGGAGTGCCGGCCAGGATGCCTTTGAGCGTCACGCCGAACGGATTGGCCGATCGTGTATCGGCTTCGCCGGTGT
>CAZUYG010000374.1:0-4374 GCA_964624265.1 uncultured Candidatus Odyssella sp. | reverse complement strand
TGAGATTCACGCCGAGCGCCGCCACCGCCGTGACGAGCCAGAGCGTGAGAATGTAGGTGTCGTAGCGGCCGAGCCCGAGCGGCAGCACCGCCAGCGCGGCGACGGCAAGCAGCACGAGCGCTCCGACGGCCCTGCTTCTCATACCGAGCGCTCCTCGCGCCGGCCGAGGAGGCCCTGCGGCCGGAAAAGGATCACGAGGACGAGCAAGGCGAGCGGCACCGCCTGACGGTAGGAAGACGAAACACCGATGAACCCGCTATAGGCCCCGGCAAGATTGTCGATGACGCCGACGAGCAGCCCGCCCGCGATGGCGCCGCGGACCTGGTTGAAGCCGCCCACGATGGCGGCGACGAATGCCGCGAGCCCGAGCGTCTCGCCGTTCGAGAATTTCACCAGATAGATGGGCGAGATCGGCAGCGATGCGACCGCGGCCAGGGCGGCATTGAGCACGAAGGTCAGCATCACCATGCGCTCGACGCGAACGCCGAGAATGCGGGCCACGCCGGGGTTCTGCGCGGTGGCCTGCATCTGGCGCCCGGTCGGCGTGGCCGCAAGGAACCATTGCAGCGCCGCGATGGCCGCGAGCGCAATGGCGAGCACGCCGAGCTGCGCCAGCGATACCTTCACGCCGAGGAATTCGACGAGCCGGTCCGGAAAGATCGAGGGGAAACGATGCGCCTCGGCGCTGTATGCCTCCTTGGCGCCGTCCTTGAGCAGCAGGCCGACCGCGATCGTCGAAATCACCAGCGGCAGGACGCCCTGCCGTATCAGCGGATCGACGATGACGAGCTTGAAAACGAGGCCGAGCAGCGCCACCGCGCAGCCGATTGCGATCAGCGCCGAAAGCCAGAACGGCAGCCCGAGCCCGTGCATCGCCGCAAGCGCGAAGAACGCAGGCAGCATGACGAACTCGCCCTGCGCAAAATTGATCGTCTGCGAGGTCTGCCAGAGCAGCGTGAAGCCGATGGCCGCCAGCGCATAGATCGCGCCGGTGGCGAGGCCCGCGATCAGCAGTTGGAGGAAATCGGCCATAATGGGCCCCGCCTCCGGCGGCCCCGGATACGCCGGACCGCCGGGATGGGAAAATGTCCGGCTCCCGCACGCAGGCGCGCACGGGAGCCTTTTTGTGCCGCCGCGGCTACTTCAGCTTCGGCAGAACTTTCGTGATGACCTGCTTGCCGTCCTTGACCTCGGCCAGGAACGAGATGCGGTCGATCTCACCGGTCGCGTCCCACGTCGCTTCGATCAGGATGCCCGGAACCTTGTCGGGGGTGATCGTGAGGCCGTGCAGCGCGGCCGCGATCGCCTTCGCGTCGAGCTTGCCGGCCTTTTCCGCCGCCGCCTTGATCATGTAGGGCGCGATGTATCCCTTCACGCCGTTGTGGTCCGGCTTGTACTTGAACCGCGCCTCGAACTTCTTGCCGAAATTCTGGATTGCCGGGATCGGAGCGTCCACGGTGAGGCCGACATGGCCCCGCACGCCGTTGGCGGCGGCCCCCGCGAGATCGATGACCTTCTGGCCGAGCAGGGTCGTTTCGCCGATCAGCGGCTTGTCGAGGCCCTGCTTTTTCGCCTCGACGAGGAAACGCGCGCTCTCCTCTTCGTTCAGATAGACGAAAACCGCCTCGGCGCCGGAGCCTTTGACCTTGATAACGTCGGCGGCGAAATCGGCCTGCCCGCTTTCGGTCGAAAGATCGGCCGCCACCTTGATACCCCGGCTCTCGAACTCCTTGATGATCGCGTTGCGCCCGCCGCGGCCGAAATCGTTGTTCACGTAGACGATGGCCACGGACTTCGCCTTGACTTCGTCGCGCAGGTAGTTCGCGATCTTCGGCATCGAGACGTTCTGGCCGAACGACGTGCGGAACAGGTATTTGGAGCCCTGTGCGGTCAGGTTGGCCGCTTCGCCGCCGATGATCTGCGGCACTTCGGCATCCGCCGTGAGCTTCAGCGTCGCGCTGACCGATCCCGAGTAGATCGGCCCGAAGATCGCCACCGGCTTCTTGTCGAGCGCGCGCTGGATCGCGGCGCGCGCCTTGCCGGGATCGGAGCCGGTGTCGACGAATTCCAGAACGATTTTCTTGCCGAGGATGCCGCCGGCCGCGTTGATCTCTTCGACTGCGAGGCTCGATCCGTTCTTCCAATTGTTGCCGACGGTCGCTCCGGCACCGGACAGCTCGATGATGTTGGGGATCGTGAGGCTGTCTTGCGCCGCAGACGGCATGGCCGGCAGGAGCGCGGCGAGGCAGACGAGAAGGGCTTTTTTCACGGTCGTATCCTCCCTGGGATCCGGTTTTTGGAATTTCTTTGGCGGCGGTTTTGTACCAGACGGTTCATACTGTCAACGCCCGTTGACCGCGAGGTAGCGCGACAGGATCTGCTCGATTTCCGCGCGGCGCCGCGCGCGCGCGGCCGGCGATGCCATGTCGTTCTTGAAGATCGTCGAGAACGTCGCCCGATTCGCGACGTGAAACAGGCCGAGCGCGCTGATCGTCATGTGGATGTCGACCGGATCGATCCCGGCGCGGAAGACACCGGCGGCGCGGCCGCGCTCGTAGAGGCGGCGGATCGCGTCGATGACCGTCACGTTCAGGGCCTGGATCGCCTTGGAACGTTTCATGTGCCGCGCATGATGGATGTTCTCGATCATCACGAGCCGCACGAATTCGGGATGCGCGTCGTAGTAGTCGAAGGTATGGGCCGTGAGCCGGCGCAACGCCTCCATCGGCGCGAACGCGTCGAGATCGAGCTTCGCCTCGACCGTGCGGATCCGGCGATAGGCCTCCTCGAGGACGGCGACGTAGAGCCCCTCCTTGCCGCCGAAATAGTAGTAGATCATGCGCTTGCTGGTGCGCGTCTTCGCCGCGATCGCATCGACCCGCGCGCCGCTGTAGCCGTCCCGCGCAAACTCTTGGGTGGCAACCGCGAGGATGTCGCGCTTGACGCCCTCGGGATCGTGCGTGCGCGCCGGCTTCGCCGCGCGCCCGGCCCGCGCGCGCGGCGTGTAAGCCGCAGCCGGTTGCGCACCCGGCACGGCGTGATGAGGGGAGCGATCGGCGGAGCGCAGCTTCATCGGAATGCCGGAGGAGTTCGTCAGTCGCGGCCCGCACTTTCCGCCGGGCCGCATGCGACCGCAAGACCGGGCACGGGCGCGGCGCCGGAGGCTCTAGGACTGGAAGAAAAAATGGTGCCCAGGGACGGATTTGCACCGCCGACACGCGGATTTTCAGTCCGCTGCTCTACTCGCTGAGCTACCTGGGCCCATGGCGCGGGCCGGCCGCCCGACCGGGCAATGGCCGCCCCTTCGGGCGCTTGGCCGCGCCGGGGCGAAGCGCCCCGCGGCAAGGCCGCCGCTTATAGAGGAGCGGGGAAAGCGAGTCCAGCGCGCCGGGGTGCGACCATATCGAGCCCGGGCCAGTCTTCACCGCCGCCGGCAAAAAGGGGCGCGTTTCGTCCCGCCCCTCTCGCCCGCCCGCGCTGGCGGCGCCTCAACCGAGATTTTTTTCGGCGAATTCCCAGTTGACGAGCTTGTCGATCACGGCATTCACGTAATCGGCGCGCCGATTCTGGTAGTCGAGATAGTAGGCGTGTTCCCAGACGTCGATCGTGAGGATCGGCTTCATGCCGCGGCCGAGCGGCGTCTCCGCGTTCGAGGTGGCCTGGATGACGAGTTTCTTCTCCTTCTCGTCCCACGCCAGCCAGCCCCATCCGCTCGCGAACTGGCCGATCGTGGCGCGCGCGAACGCTTCCTTGAATTTCGCGAAATCGCCGAACGCCTTGCCGATTTCGTCTTTGAGCTTGCCGGCCGGCGGCTCGCCGCCGCCGCCGGGCTTCATGCCGCTCCAATAGAAGGTGTGGTTCCACACCTGCGCGGCGGCATTGAACACGCCGGCGCGATTCGGATTCGCGCGCGAGGTTTTGACGATGTCCTCGAGCGAGAGCGCAGCATAGTCCTTGGCCGGGCCGGCCAAGGCCGTGTTGAGCGCCGCTGCGTAGCCGAGATGGTGTTTGCCGTAGTGGAAGCCCAGCGTGTTGGCCGAAATCACCGGGGCCAGGGCGTCGTCGGCATAGGGCAGCGCGGGCACCTTGATCGGGCCATCGCCCTGCGCGCGCGCGATGTTGGGCCGCGCAAGCGTGCCGGCCGCGGCCACGACGGCCAAAGCCGCCGCGCCCGTCTTCATCGCCGTGCGCCGGTCGATCGATTTTTCATTGCGTTTCATTGCGTTCCTCCCTTGGAGCGACAACACCCAGGGCGAAGCTATCGCAGGGCTTGGCGCGAAACAACGCGCCGCGGCGGTTGCCGGCGGACGCCTGGCTGGAACATGGTGCCGTTCGCCGGCTGGCCAAGCCCCTCAGTCGCGCCAGAGCGGCGGG
>CAZUYG010000373.1:0-4378 GCA_964624265.1 uncultured Candidatus Odyssella sp. | reverse complement strand
CGAGGTTCCGCGCGCGGCCGCAGGGGCAGGGGTCGCGGCGGAGCGCGTTTGGGTCGCCGAGCCGGGAGAAGCGCGCCGGTTCTAGCCGTTCGCGCGCGAGACGCCCGCCGTCATTCGATGACCTCGTCCGCGCGGGTGAGCAAGTCGGCCGGAACCTTGAGGCCGAGCGCCGCCGCGACTTTCGTGTTGATGACCAGCTCGAACCTCGTCGGCTGCTGAAGCGGCAGATCGCTGGGCTTGCTGCCGTTAAGGATTTTCTCGACATAGCCGGCCGCGTCCCGGTAGTTGCGGCGCAAATGCGCGGCAAAGGCCATGAGGCCGCCTTCGACCACGAAGGCACGCGTCGCGGAAACGGAGGGCAGCCGATACTGGCGGACGAGATCGAGCGCGGGTTTGCGGGGCAGGCTGGGCTGCACGATGACGGCCTCGGCGCCCCAGCCGTTCATCTCGGCGAAAGCGCGCGCGAATTCGTCGGCGCCGCGCACGCTGACGGGTTTGAGCGCGATACCGAGCGCGGCCGCTCCGCTTTCGAAGTTGCGGAAGAACGGCCGTGTGAACGGGTCTACGGCGTTGAGCAGCATGCCGACGCGGCGCAGCGTCGGCAGCAGCTCCCGCAGCAGCTCGAGGGTCTTTTCCCCCAGCTCCGACGTCGTCGACGAAATCCCCGTGATGTTGCCGCCGGGGCGCGCCAGACTTTCGACCAGGCCCGTGCCGATCGGGTCGCCGGCGGCAATCACGATCGGAATGTCGCGTGTGGCCTCTTTCGCGGCATGAGCGGCCGGTGTCTGGAAGGCGACGATGACATCGACTTTGAGGCGGACGAGTTCCGCCGCCAAAGCGGGGAGGCGTTCGGGGCGCCCCTCGGCCGAGCGGAATTCGAGTATGACCGTGCGGCCCACGACATAGCCGCGCTCGCGAAGCCCTTCTTCGAACGGGATGCTGAACGTCTCGGGATTGGCGGGCACGAGCACACCGATGCGCGGCGGCTTGGACGCCTGCGCCCTGACGGTATTCGGCACCAGCAGCGCGACGGCGCCCAGCGCGGCCACCGCATCCCGGCGACGCCATCCCCCGGCGGTCATGTTGAGCCCTCCGACCTTGCCGATAATATATCACATTATTCCGGGCTGTGGTGGTCCCCGCGCGGCGCACCAGGCGCTTGCGCCGATGCGATCTCCACGGCTATTCGCGGGGACGGGAAGGAAACGCGAGGCCGAAGATGCCCTACGCACAATCCGCGGGCGCGAAGCTCTATTACGAGGAGGCCGGCAGCGGCCATCCGCTGCTGTTCGTGCACGAATTCGCCGGCGATCACCGCAGCTGGGAGGCGCAGATGCGCTTCTTCGCGCGGCGCTATCGCTGCATCGCCTACAACGCGCGCGGCTATCCGCCTTCCGACGTGCCCGACGACGTCGATTCGTATCGCCAGGAGCAGCAGGCCGACGACGCCGCGGCCGTGCTCGATCATCTCAAGATCGAGCGCGCGCACGTCGTGGGTCTCAGCATGGGCGGCTTCGCGACCTTGCATTTCGGACTGCGCCACCCGAAACGCGCGGTGTCGCTGGTCACGGCCGGGATCGGCTCGGGCGCGCCCAAGGCGCAGCGCGAGCGCTTCCAGTCGGATTCGATCGCCGCCGCGGCGCGCTTCGAGCGCGAAGGCTCGCCGGCCGTGGCCGAAGCGATGGCGGTGGGGCCCGCGCGCGTGCAGCTCCAGAACAAGGATCCGCGCGGCTGGGAGGACGAGAAGCGCTACCTCGCCGAACATTCGGCCAAGGGCTCGGCGCTGACGTTGCGCGGCTATCAGGCGACGCGGCCCTCGCTCTACGATCTCGCCGGCCCGATCGCCGACATGACGATTCCGACGCTCGTCGTCTGCGGCGACGAAGACGAGCCCTGCCTCGACGCGAGCCTGTGGTTGAAGCGGCAGATGCCCTATGCGGGCCTCGCCATCCTGCCCAAGACCGGGCATTGCGTGAACCTCGAGGAGCCCGACGCGTTCAACCGTCTGGTGCTCGATTTCCTGACGCTCGTCGAACAGGGCAAGTGGGGCAAGCGCGACGCGCGCACGCTGGTGACCGCGCCGTTCGGGCAGGAGAAAAAGTAGCGTCGTGGCCGGCACGCTTCCGCACACGGTTGGCGTTCTCCTCGCCGGCGGTCTTTCGCGGCGCATGGGCGGCGGCGACAAGTGCCTGCGCCCGCTCGGCGGGCGGCCGGTGCTCGCGCACATCATCGAGCGTGCGCGGCCGCAAGTGTCGGCGCTGGCCGTCAACGCCAATGGCGATCCCGCGCGCTTCGCGCCGTTCGGGCTTCCGGTCGTCGCCGACACGATCGAGGGCTTCGCGGGGCCGCTCGCCGGCGTGCTCGCGGGGATGGAGTGGGCGGCGCGGCATCATGCCGGCGCGGAATGGCTCGCGAGCTTCGCGACCGACGCGCCGTTTTTTCCGCGCGATCTCGTGGCGCGTTTGCACGCGGCCGTGGCGCGCGCGGGCGCCGACATGGCGTGCGCGCGCTCGGATGGGCAGGATCATCCGGTGTTCGGCCTCTGGCCGGTGCGGCTCGCCGCCGATCTCCGCCGCGCGATGGAGGAGGGCGTGCGCAAGGTGGATGCGTGGACCGCGCGCCATGCGCTGGCCGTCGCCGAATTTTCCGCGCAGCCCTTCGATCCGTTCTTTAACGCAAACCGCCCTGAAGATCTGGCGGAGGCGGAGCGGCTGCTGGCACGCGCAGGCTAGCGCCGCGCCTCTTCGACGACGTCGAGCGCCACCGCGTCGCTGTTGATCAGGCGCTTGCCGGCATTCTCGAAATTGACCGTCACGCGATTGCCGATCGCGCTCTGCACCTGGCCCAGGCCCCATTCGGGATGAGCGGGGTGGCGCACGAAACAGCCGGGGACAAGCCTTCCCGACATGGTTAATACTCCCGATTCGGAACGCGTTAACACTCCGTTGAAATTTCTTAACGTGCTGTTAACGGATTCGACCCTAAGCCTCCACCCTAGGCAAAGGCCGCAGCGATGGAGCCACGAATGAACCAGCCGATCCTGAATATGGGCGCGGGCCGCTCGCTGCCCGTGGGCTTCGATCTGCGCGTGCTTCATCTGCTGCATTCGCGCGTTCTGCACGACATCGCCGGCCCGGTGGGCGCCATCTCCAACGGCCTCGAGCTGGCCAAGGAGAGCGGCGGCGCGCTCGACGCCGATGCGATGCAGCTCGTCGCCATGAGCGCGCGCGACCTTTCGGAGCGCGTGCGCTATTACCGCGTCGCGTTCGGCCTCGCGCCGGGCGCCGTCAAGACGCTGCGCGAGGCGCGCGACCTGCTCACGCCGGCCGTCATCGGGCCGCGCAACAAGATCGTCTGGCCCGAGGCCGACGGCCCGGCCGCCTGGCCGTTCGGCGACGAATCGCTGAAGCTCCTGCTCAACATGATCGCCCTCGGCGCCGAGAGCCTGCCGCGCGGCGGCGCGATCGAAGTGTTCGTCGAGCCGGCGCCGCAGCAGCTTCGCTTCACGGTGGTGGCGCAGGGGCAGGGCGTGCGCGTCGAGGAACTGACCCTCGCGGCGCTGATGGGCACGATCGCGCTCGAGCAGCTCACGCCGCGCAACGTGCACGGCTATTTCACCGCCCGCGTCGCCGAGACGATGGGCGGGAGGCTGACGCTCGACTATCCGCAGCCGGGCATGCTCGCCCATCGCGTGACATTGCCGATCTAAGGCGTCGGCCCCATAGCGCTTGGCGGCAGCGTGACTGGCGCAGGCTGAACCGAGGCGTCGCTTACGCCGCGTGCATTCGCTCGATCAGCCCGTAGATATCGCCGAGCACGAATAGATCGCGAATCTTGCCGCCGTCGAAAGTGAAGATCGGCATGCCCGTCCACCAGACGTGCCGGCCGCTCGGCGGCACGCCGAACAATTCTTTTCGATGATAGCCGTGGAATCGCATCTTGCCGCTGACGCGAGGCCCTTCCTCGATCATCGCGAGAATGTCGGTCGTATAGGACCCGAAGGTCGACGTGACGAGATCGACGTACCCGGAGAACGCCTCGTGCCCCACCAGGGTGGGGCCCAGGGACCCGCGAAACGTGAATCCGGCGTGGAACAGGACGGGGATCAGGCTCATGTCGGCGTGGTCCCACAATTCCTTGTAGAAGACGCGTACCATTTCTTTCTGTGGCGACAGCGTCATGCCGCGCAGGTCGAGTTCCGGTTCATCCACCGTCCATGCCCCTTTCGAACGTATCCGAAGCATAGCGGACGCGCGGCCGATCGGCATGTGCGCTTCTACCGATCGCGGTACGCGGCACGGCCGATCTCGCGCCAGCTCTTCATACCGCCGTCGCTGTCAGCGTCGTCGGGCAATGATGTGGCGGAGCGATAGATTCC
>CAZUYG010000372.1:0-4386 GCA_964624265.1 uncultured Candidatus Odyssella sp. | reverse complement strand
AGGAACGGCACGTTTTCGCCGTAGGCGTATTTCTCGCGCCTTATGCGCGCGGCGGCGGCAACCATCTCGGCCACCGACGGCATCGGCACCGAAGGGCCGGCGGCGATGCGTGCGCGCCGGACGATGTTTTCGATCTCGCCGTCGGTCATCGTGGACATCAGCGTCCAGCCGATCACCGAATGCGGCAGGAGCCGCATCGTGCCCTCGTCGACGTGGAAGCGGATCGCGTGCGTGGAAAGGATCAGCCGGATGTACTGAAGGTAGATGTCGTTCTGGATCGTGATCGACACCGTCTCGCCGGTTTCGCTGTGGATGTCGCGCATGATCTCGAGGATCTTGCCCTGGCCGAACAGCGCGGCGGGGATCCAATCGCCGAGCGCGCTCAGGCGCGCGGTGGGGAAATAGAGATGGCGGCGGCGGTTGTAGGTGAGATAACCGAGCGACGTCAGCGTCTTGAGCAGCGCGGTCGTGCTCGACTGCGGATAGCGCAGAGCCCCGCAGATTTCCTTGAGCGGCGCGGGCCGGCGGATACTCGCGAAGAATTCGAGGAGTTCGAAGACTCTCGCCGCGGACTTGACGGACGCCGTTCCGGCCATCGCGCGCTTCGGCCTCCCGGCCCGGATTCCACATATATGATAATTTCGAGCACGGCTGCATTTCCGTTTCAACACCTTCGTCGCCGTGCGATGAATCGCGCCGGTTGCAGCGAGGCCGTGGATGATGGCCCGTGCTGCAGGTTTGATGAGGGTGATTTCGCATGAAGCTCGGCGTGTTTTACGAACATCAGTGTCCGCAGCCCTGGTCCGACGGCGCGGAGCTGAAGCTGCTCCACGAATCGCTCGATCAGGTGGAACTGGCCGACACGCTCGGCTTCGACTGCGCCTGGGCCACCGAGCACCATTTCCTCGAGGAAGTCTCGCACTCCTCGGCGCCCGAGGTTTTCCTCGCCGCCTGCTCGCAGCGCACGCGCAACATCCGCCTCGGCCACGGCGTCTGCCTCGCGCCGATGAACTACAACCACCCGGCGCGCGTCGCCGAGCGGCTGGGCACGCTCGACCTGCTCTCGAACGGCCGCGTCGAATGGGGCACCGGCGAATCGAGCACGCTGATCGAGATGAGCGGCTTCGGCGTCGATCCCGCGAACAAGACGGCGATGTGGCGCGAGAGCGTCGAGCAGACCGCGAACATGATGGCCATGCGGCCCTATCCGGGCCATCAGGGCCAGTTCTTCTCGATGCCGGCGCGCAACGTGATCCCGAAGCCGCTGCAGCGGCCGCATCCGCCGATCTGGATGGCGTGCTCGCGGCGCGAGAGCATCATCCGCGCGGCGCGGAACGGCTGCGGCGCGCTGGTGTTCGGCTTCGTCGAGCCGCACCAGGCGAAGCAGTGGCGCGACGAATACTACAACGTGATCAAATCGGAGCAGTGCGTGCCGATCGGCCACGCCGTGAACGCGAATTTCGCGGCGCTCAACGGGCTGATGGTGCATCCCGATTTCGACGAGGCGCGGCGGCGCAGCCTCGATGGCTTCAAGTTCTTCGGCTACGGAATCGCGCACTATGCGGCGTTCGGCGAGCACCGGCCGGGCGCCACGAATCTCTGGGAACGGTTCCAGACGGTGAAGGACCGCATGCAGGAATCGGCCGGCTCGGGCAGCATCGGCTCGCCGAAGACCGTGCTGGCGCACCTCACGGCCTATGCCGACGTCGGCATCGACCAGATGATCTTCATGCAGCAGGGCGGCCGCATCCTGCACGAGCACATCCTCGAATCGCTGGCGCTGTTCGCGAAAGAGGTGATGCCCGCGCTCAAGGACGGCGAAGAGGCGCGCGAAAAGCGCAAGACCGAGGAACTGGCGCCCTATCTCGCGGCGGCGATGGCGCGCAAGACCGGCGCGAAGCCGCTGGCGCCAGACGAAGTGCCGGCGGTGGAGGCGGCCGCGCTCGCGCTCGAACGCCGCAACGCCAAGGCCGGCGAGCCGGTGACCGGCCAATATGTCGGCGACCCCACGCGCGGTGGCGCCATTCCGCACGCAACCCGCGACCTGTTCAACGCGCCCGGCGACTGAGCCGCCGGGCTTCGGCCAATCTGGCGAGGGAGGGATCCGTGAGACGAGCAATCGCAGTGTCGATCGCGGCGGCGGGGCTTCTGGCCGCGTCTTCCGCCGGGGCGCAGGAAGTCCGCTGGAAGGCGGTCAGCTTCCTTCCGCTCACGGTCAGCTTCGGCACCTACTTCAAGCGCTGGGTGGACGAGCTCAATGCGCGCGGCAAGGGCGTGCTGCAGGTCGACGCCGTGGGGCCGGAAGCGATCCCCGTTCCCGAGCAGCCGAACGCGGCGAAGACCGGCGTCGTGCAGATGCACTATGGCCCGCCAACCTTCTACACCGGCACGATGTGGGAGGGCGAAGCGCTGAGCCTTTCGCACCGCTCGGTGAAGGATCTGCGCGCGAATGGCGCCTGGGCCTATCTCGACAAGCTGCACCGCGAGAAGATGAACCTCGTGCTGCTCGCCGGCCTCGGCGACGGCGCGAAGTTCTTCATCTACACGACGGTGCCGGCGAACGAAGCCGACAAGGACAAGCCGATGGCCGGGCTCACGCTGCGCAGCGTGCAGCTCTACAGGTCGTTTTTCGACAGCCTCGGCGCGCGCCAGGTTTCGCTGCCGCCGGGCGAGGTGTTCACCGCGCTCGAACGCAAGATCGTGCAGGGCTATGGCTGGCCGCTGTGGGACGTGAAGGCGATGGGCTGGCTCGGCGTCACGAAATATCGCTACGGACCTGGCTTCTACAACGTCAGCGTCAACGTGCTGCTCAACCTCGACGCCTGGAACAAGCTGGGCGCGCCGCAGAAGAAGCTGCTCGACGACATGGCGCAGTGGCTCGACGAAGAGTGGCCGAAATGGCGCGGCGCCAAGGACGTGTCTGAAGAAAAGGTCCAGGCGGAGGCCGGCGTAAAATACGTCGATCTCGGACCGGCGTTTCCAAAACGAGCCGACGATGCGTATTGGGAAGACCTCATCAAGAAGAGTCCCCAGCACATGCCGCAGCTCCGGAAGCTGGTTTCACGGCCCTAGGACGAACGCATACTCGCGCGGCGGAGCCGAACGCACGCTCATTTCCGGCGCGCGCGCGCGGACGGCGGCGGGCGTCTTGATTTGACCGCGCCGTCGTAGCGCGACGGCGGCGCGCTCGCGACGCGGTCGGCGCGGGGGCGCGCGCGGTCGTGCAGCAGCGCCGGCGGCGCGATCGACGAAAGCGCGGCGATCACGGTGGAACGCAGCTTGTCGCGTATCCAGACATGGCCCTTGTCGCGATCGTTCCGCTTGTGCCAGGCGATGCGAACTTCGGAAAGTTCGATCTCGAACGGCAGCGTGGCCCAGACGAGGTCTCCGCCGCGGCACAGTGAGGGAACGACCGGCTGCGGTACGGTCGCCACCAATTGCGTCCCCGGTATGATCGTCGAGAGCACCGACGTGTGCGGAAGGGTCAGGGCCACGCGGCGCCGCGCCTCGTCGCGGCCCAACGCGCGGCCGATCGGATTCTCGGTCGCGCCCCGCGGAACCAGATGCGCGTGCGCGGATTCGATGTAGGTGTCGTAGGGAATGACGCTGCCCTGCACGACGCCGATTTTGCGCGCGTGGGCGGAGCACATGACCACGGCGTAGGGTGCGGTCCCGATCAGCTCGCTATGGAACGAATTCGAGACGTTGAAGCGCCCGATGGCAAGATCGGCCTCACCGCCGTCGAGCAGCAATTCGTATTCGTCGATCGAAGCCTCCGTGACCTGCAGGTCGATGCCCGGCGCCTCGCGGCTCAGCAGCCGCATCAGACGCGCCACGAACGCCAGCTCGCCCACGTCGGTCGCCAAGATCGCGAACCGGCGGTGCGATTTCATGGGATCGAACGAGCTGCCCTTGGAAATCCCCACACGGATCGCCGCCAGTCCTTCATGGATGGGATTGGACAGCGCGAGCGCCAGCGGCGTCGGCTCCATGCCGCTGCGGCTGCGCACGAACATCTGATCGTCGAAGGCGGAGCGCAGCCGGTTCAACGCGTTCGAGACGGCCGGCTGGGTGAGATTCAAGCGCCCCGCGGCCAGCGAAACGCTTCGCTCCCGCATCAGGGCCTCGAAAACGCGCAACAGATTGAGGTCCAGCGTGTTGAGGTCGCTCATCGGCGCGCTTCCTTATATTCACCGTGAGAATAAACACTAATATCTATATCAATTAGCGCGCAAGCGCCGCGGGCTATAAATTGAGCACGGCGGCATGAAATCGATCAGCAAAAGCCGTGGGCGCGGTCATCGCGCCGCGGGGAACCGGCCGATTGCCGCTCGTGGATTTTCCAAGCGCCCCGTCGAGGTCGTCGATGCATACGCCTGGCCGACA
>CAZUYG010000371.1:0-4388 GCA_964624265.1 uncultured Candidatus Odyssella sp. | reverse complement strand
CGCTTCGTCTTCGCCGAACGCGACACGGATCAGCGCGACGTCGCAAGCGCGCGTGGCGCGGTCGAGCGCGGCCAGCTCCTCGGATGTCGACGAGATGAACAGCATCGCGTCGGCGCCCGCCTCGGCCGCGTCCTCGGCCAGGGCGCCGGCGCCATGGGCGCGCAGCGTTTCGCCGTAGCCCATGAGCACGATCGGCGTGGCCGTATCGCGGCGGCGGAATTCGGCCACCGCGGCGAGCGTGCGCGCCGCGTCGATGCCGCGCGCGTTCGCGCGGCGGTGCGCGGCCTGGATCGCCGGCCCGTCGAGCCAGGCATCGGCGGGCAGCCCGATCTCGAGAATGTCCGCGCCGGCGCGCGCGAGCTGGAGCCAAAGCGCGACCGCATCCTCCGGCGCCGGTTCGCCGGCCGTGACGAACGCCGCCAGGCCGCAGCGGCGCTGTGCCGCGAGCGACCGGAACCTGTCGGCGATGCGGCGCGCGGTGCCCTGGTTCGCATGCATGACCGTTCGCTAGCGCGTCGCGAAACCGGCCGCAAGCATGCGCGGCGCCGCGCGAACCGTTGACCTGCGTCAAAGTCGAGCCGGGTCGGCGGCGCTACGAATCCCCAACGATCGAATGGGAGAGGATCATGCGCGTATATTTGGCGGTGATTTGCGCGTCGATTGCGATGGCAGCGGGCACTCATCAAGCGTCCGCGCAAAACGTAATCTGGTCGGGCGCGGTGGATTCACGCGGGAGCCAGACAAACGGTCCGTTACTCGGCGCGAATCGGCGTTACGTCATCCGAGTTTCGGGTACCGTCTATTTCGGGCGCTGGTGGCGTAATGGCCAGGCGCTGAACGACGACGCCTGCTACGAATACACGGCCAAAGGGGCGCCCGATCCCCTGCCGGTTTTCCGCAACTCATACGGCATCCCCGTCTGCGACGGCCAGTACCGCGCGTCGCACGTCTATCAGTCCGCCGCATTCACCGGCCGCAATTCGGCGATCGCGTTTTCGATTTTCGACACCGATTACCGCGATAACAGCGGTTCGTTGCGGGTCGAAATTCTCGACGCGGGAGCGGTCGGAGGCCCCCTGCCGGGTCCCGGCGGGCGCCGCGTCTTCGACAATCCAATGATGAACGGCGCCATCGTGGATCATTGTGCGACCTGGGCCATGAATTGCGGATCGGGCGGCGCGAACCTTTTCTGCCAGCGTATGGGCCTGAACCGCGCGGTTAGCTGGAACGAGACGAATCCGGGCCGAACCTGGGTAATCGGCAGCAATCGCTTCTGCGAGGCCGGCTTTTGCGTCGGTTTTTCACGAGTCGTTTGCGAGTAGACCGTCGGCGAACCCAAGGGTGCCCGGCCGACAGGCGGCATATGCTCAGAATATAGGCGGGGCTGCTTGGCGCGGCTGCTTCTTCCTGTTACAGGACGAAGCCTTACCAGCACGCAGCTTCGGACTTCGATGACGCAATCTCCGCCGAGCCCGGTCGCGGCTCCCGCCGCGCCCTTCGGCGCCGCGCGGCTGGCGCTCGTCGTCGTCGTGCCGTTCGCGGCCGGGTATTTCATGTCGTACCTCTACCGCAACATCAATGCGGTGGTCGGGCGCTACCTGATCGACGAGCTGGGGCTTTCGGGCGCCGATATCGGGCTGCTGACGGCGGCCTACTTCTTCACCTTCGCGCTGGCGCAGATCCCGATCGGCGTGATGCTCGACCGGTTTGGCCCGCGGCGCGTCAACAGCGCGCTGCTGTGCGTGGCGGCCACCGGCGCGGTGCTGTTCTCGTTCGGCGACAGCCGCGATCCGTTGATGCTGGCGCGCGCGCTGATCGGCCTCGGCGTCGGCGGCGCGCTGATGTCGTCGTTCCAGGCCATCACGCTCTGGTATCCGAAAGAGCGCTGGGGATTCTTCAACAGCGTCATCATGACGGTGGGCGGGCTTGGCGCGCTCGCCGGCAGCGGCCCTGTGGAGGCGGCGCTGCAGCTCACGAACTGGCGCGGGCTCTTCCAGGCGCTCGGCGTGGCCACCGTGGGCGTGGCGGTGCTCGTGTTCCTCGTCGTGCCCGAGCGCCGGCGCGACGCCAAGGCGGAAACGCTGGTTACGGTCATCAAAGGCGTCGCGCACGTGCTGGGCAATCGCTCCCTCTGGTCGATGGCGCCGCTGCTGCTGTTCGCGCAGGGCGCGAACCTCGCCATCCTCGGCCTTTGGGGCGGCCTCTGGCTGCGCGACGTGGCCGGCTTCGGGCGCGGCGACGCGGCCGTGTTCGTCAGCCTGATGAACGTGGGCCTCACCGCGGGATTTGTCATGAATGCCGTGCTCAGCGAGGTCGCGGCGCGCCGCTGGATTTCGCTGGAACGGCTGACGGTCGTGCTCTCGATCGTGTTCTTCGCGGTGCAGGCGCTGATCGTGTTCCGCGTCGATCCGCAGGCGGCGTGGCCGTGGGTCGCATTCGGAATCTTCGCCAACGCCGTGATCTTCTGCTATCCGATGCTCGCCGGGCGCCTGCCGCTGGCCTATAGCGGCCGTGCCAACACCTCGGCGAACTTCGTCAGCTTCTCGGGCGCCTTCCTGGGGCAGTATCTGATCGGCTGGGTGATGGACCTCTTCCCGCGCCAGCCGGGCGGCGGCTATGCCGCGGTCGCCTACGACTATGCCTTCGGCGGCCTGCTTGCGCTCGAAATCCTCGGGCTTTTGTGGTTTCTCTACGCCCACCGACGGGCCGGCGCGCCGGCCGCATCCTGAAACGGGGACTGACGCCAAGTGCCTAACCGCAAAATTCGCATTGCCGTGATCGGCGCCGGCTATTTCGGCTCGCTGCACGTCTCGAAATTCGCCGCCATCAAGGGCGCCGAGCTTTCCGCCGTCTGCGACGTCCAGCACGAACGCGCCGAAGCCGTCGCGGCGCCGCACGGCGCCATCGTCGTGACGGACCACCGCAAGCTCGCCGACCTCGCCGACGCCGTCGTCGTCGCGGTGCCGACCATCGCGCATCACGCCGTGGCCAAGGATTGCCTCGAGGCGGGACTCGACGTTCTGATCGAGAAGCCGATGTGCGAGACGCTGGCCGAGGCCGATTCGCTGATCCGCCTTGCCAAGAAGAAGAAGCGGATTCTCCAGGTCGGCCACCTCGAGCGGTTCAGCCCGGTGATCGACGCGCTCGTCGCGAACGCCAAGGGCGCGTGGTACATCGAATCGCAGCGCGTCTCGCCGTTCCGCGGACGCGGCGCCGACACCACCGTGATCCTCGACATGATGATTCACGATCTCGACCACGCGATCCGCGTGGCCGGCGCGCCGGTGGCCCATGTCGAGGCCGTGGGCTCGCCGGTGCTGACCGAGATGGAAGATCTCGCCAGCGCGCGCATCCGCTTCGAGAACGGCTGCGTGGCGCAGCTCACCGCGAGCCGCATCGGCGGCAAGATCAGCCGGCGCCTGCGCGTCTATCAGCGCGAGCGCTACGTGATCGCCGACATGGCCGAGCACAAGCTCACGGTCCTCCACCCGACCAAGGGCGGCAACGGCGTGATGCCGAGCCTGGTCGGCGAGGACAAGCATTTTCCGCAGACCGACCTGCTGCTGCTGCAGGCGCAGGACTTCGTGGAAGCGGTCCGCGATCGCACGAAGCCGAAGGTGCCGGCGGAATCGGTGCGCCCGGTGCTCGCGGCCGCGCTCGAGATCACCGACAAGCTGCGCGCCTGGCGCGCCGCGTGGAAATGAGCGGCGCGGAGACCCCCGCGGCGCCGCTGACGCTCGACGAGGCCAATCGCATCCTCGGCGAGCTGACCGCCCCCTGCGTGCGCGAGCTCGGCCTGGCGGTGGAGGCCGTCGCCGGCAACAAGGTGCGCCTCAAGATGCCGAACGCGCCGCACGTGCGCCACGGCGGCGGCGTGGTGTGCGGACAGGCGCTGATGTCGCTGGCCGATACGGCGATGGTCATCGCCGTGAGCGCCGCGCTCGGCCGCTTCCTGCCGATGACGACGGTGACGCAGACGACGCACTTCCTCCGCCCCGTTCGCGAGGGCGACGTCGTCGCCGAGGGCCGCATCCTGCGCATGGGCCGCAATCTCGCCTTCGGCGAAGTGATGATCTATGCGGTGGGCGGCATCGACCCTGCCGTGCAGGTGACCTCCACCTACGCGCTGATCGGAGAGAGAACGGCGAAATGAGCGAGACGATCGTCATCGTCGGCGCCGGCCATGCCGGCGGACGCGCGGCCCAGGCCTTGCGCGCGGCCGGGTTCGCGGGGCGCGTGGTGCTGATCGGCGAAGAGAAATATCCGCCCTACGAACGCCCGCCGCTGTCGAAGGAGCTCGTCGTCACCGACGCCGGGCTCGAGAAAGTGCGCCTGCACGACCCCGCCTGGTACGAGCAGAACAAGGTCGAACTCAGGCTCGGCGCCCC
>CAZUYG010000370.1:0-4411 GCA_964624265.1 uncultured Candidatus Odyssella sp. | reverse complement strand
CCGCTACGGCCGCCCGCATTCGTCTCGCGGCAGATGCGCCATTTTTCGGGAAACGACTCCTTGGCGCGTTCGATGTCGGCGCGGCCGGGGTGCAGGATTCCGGCCGTGTCGCAGGCGACGATGTTGCGCGGATCGGCGCCGGCCCTGAGCAGCAGGCGATAGGTCGCGACATTGGCGGCGCCGACGCCGACCAGCGCGATGCGCGCGGCGCCGAGCGCGCGGCCGGTGATCTCGAGCGCGTTGACGAGACCGGCCACCGCGACGATCGCGGTGCCCTGCTGATCGTCGTGCCAGACCGGGATGTGCAGTTCCCTCTGCAGCGCTTCGAGCACGCGGAAGCATTTCGGCTGCGCGATGTCTTCAAGGTTGATCGCAGCGAAAGACGGCTCGAGCAGCCGCACGGTGCGCACCAGCGCCTCGGGGTCCTTCGTGTCGAGGCACAGCGGCACCGCGTCCACGCCGCCGAGATACTTGAACAGCAGGCACTTGCCTTCCATCACCGGCAGCCCGGCATAGGGGCCGATGTCGCCGAGGCCGAGCACGCGCGTCCCGTCGGAGACGACGGCGATCGTGTTGCCGCGGCTCGTGCAGTCGTCGGCGGCGTCGCGGTCGGCGGCGATCGCGCGGCACGCCTCGGCGACGCCGGGCGTGTACCAGACCGCGAAATCGGCCGGCCCCGCGACCCGGCATTTCGGCAGCGTCTGCATCTTGCCGGCGGCCGCGCGGTGGCGGCGCAGCGCTTCGCCGGGCGGCGGCGCGGGCGGGGCCGCATGATCGGGCATGGGAAGTCCTCGCTCGTGGACGCGCGAGGTTAGCGGGAAATCGCCGGGAAGGTGAGCGTCAGCCGCCCGTCACGCTCATGTGGCGCGATACCGCGGCGCCGGCGTGGCGGCGGTCCATGACGAAATCGTGGCCCTTGGGCTTGCGCGCGATCGCTTCGCGGATCGCCGCGTCGAGCATGGCATCGTCGGACGAGGCGCGGAGCGGCGTGCGGAGATCGGCGCTGTCGTCCTGCCCGAGGCACATGTAAAGCATGCCGGTGCAGGTGAGGCGCACGCGGTTGCACAATTCGCAGAAATTGTGGGTCATCGGCGTGATGAAGCCGAGCCGCCCGCCGGTCTCCTTGACGCGCCAATAGCGCGCCGGGCCGCCGGTGCGATAGTCGGTCTCTTCGAGCGTCCAGCGTTTCCGAAGATCGGCGCGCACCATCGACAGCGGCAGGTATTGCGCGAGCCGGTCGCCGGGGCCGGATTCGCCGCCGAGTTCGCCCATCGGCATTACTTCGATTAGCGTGAGGTCGTGGCCGTCGCGGCCGCACCACTCGACCAGCCGGTCGAATTCGCCGTCGTTGACGCCCTTGAGCGCCACCGCATTGATCTTCACGCCGAGTCCGGCGGCTTTCGCCGCGGCGATGCCGGCGAGCACTTGGTCTAGCCGGCCCCATCGCGTGATCGCCGCGAATTTCTCGGGATCGAGCGTATCGAGCGAAACGTTGATCCGGCGCACGCCGGCGGCGGCGAGTTCGCTGGCGTATTTCGCCAACTGACTGCCGTTGGTGGTCAGCGTCAGCTCGTCGAGGCCGCGGCCGAGATGGCTGCCGAGCTCCCGCACGAGCCACATCACGTTGCGGCGGACGAGCGGCTCGCCGCCGGTGAGCCGCAGCTTGCGGACGCCGCGGCGGATGAAGGCGCCGCACAGGCGCGCCATCTCCTCGAGCGTCAGCAGTTCGGCCTTGGGCAGGAAATGCATGTCTTCCGACATGCAGTAGACGCAGCGGAAATCGCAGCGGTCGGTGACGGAGACGCGCAAATAGCTGATCGGCCGCGCGTAGGGATCGACGAGCGGGGCGGGGCGGGACTCGGCGGAAACGGGCGCGTCCATCACCTCCAAGAGTTAATGTTTGCCGGGAAAATGGGCAAGGGACCAGCCCGGGCGATATGGCCGCATGGCTATAACCCTCCCGCAGCGAGGCGCCGCGGGCTACTTGCCGCTGAGGCCGAATTGCGGCGCGTAGGGCTGCTCGCCGCCGAGCGCGAAGCGGCCGATGGCCAGCTGGGTTTCGCGCGATATCAGCCATTCCGCGAAGGCGGCGGCGTGGGCGGCATTCGCGCCCTTGTGCTTGGCGGGATTGGCCAGCGTGATCGAGATGGTCTGCTGGAGGCGCGGATCGTCGGACACCATCACGACGAGCTGCCCGCGCGCCGTGAACTGAAGCCAGGCGGCCCTATCCGAGAGAATGTAGGCATTGGCCTTGGCCGCCGCGCCGAGCGCCTTGGCCATGTCGCCGCTGGCTTCGACGTACCATTTGCCGGCGCTCTCGGGCTTCGCGATGCCGGCCTCGTCCCAGATGCTGCGTTCGGTGCGATGGAGGCCGCCCTTGTCGCCGCGCGAGACGAACGGCGACTGCGTGCGCGCGATCGCGGCGAAGGCGTGGACGACGCTGGCCATGCCCGCGATCCGCGCGGGGTCGGAGGCGGGGCCGACGACGATCAGCTCGGCATACATCACGTCGAGGCGCTTGCTGGCGTCTTCGCTCTTGATCAGCGATTCTTCCGTCTCCGGATCGTCGGTCATCACCGCGTCGGCCTTGCCCTGGCGCAGCAGCGCCGCGGCTTCGGCGGCCGTCTTGACCGTGAGCTCGACCTTGACTCCCGACTGCTCCTTGAAGCGCGGCAGCAGGTCGGCCAGCACCGGCGCGGCCTCGTCGGTGGCGACGAGGTTCATCTGCTTGGGCGAGTCCTGGGCGGCCGCAGGCAGGACGAGGGCAAGCGCGACCAGCGGTGCGGCCAGCGCCGCTCCCAGCCGACCCCTCCCTCTGTGAGTTGCCCTCGACATCGATCCTGGCGCCAGTCCCGGCGCTTGCTTGCCGCCGCCGCGAAAATAGGTCGAATGTTTCACGTTGAAAATGCCTCGAGCTTCACCGCCATCAGCCGATAGGCTTCTCATGATTTTGAAGCATAGATTAAAAAATGTATGTATATCAATTGTATAGAAGATATATTGGAGATCGGTTTCGGCGGCCCGATGGCGTCGGCGGACAAATACCCGGCGAGTTTTGCGCCGGGTGTGGCACTGCCGACACACTTGCCAATTTGGTTAGCGGCAGCGCCGGCGCCGCGGGTGGCCCGGCGTGCGGGCCGCCGAGCCGCGCGCGTCGCACGGTTCGCCGCCGACGGGCGGGCTCGCGCATCCGTGCGTTGAAGGCCGCGCGCGGCGGGCACAGGATGCGCGCCGGCAATCAGACGAAACTCTCAGGGAGGTTTTCCATGCTGGCCGTCCGCGCGGGCCGCCGCGCTCTGACCGGAGCATTCCTGGCCGCGATTTTCGCCGCCGCCGCCGCCGCGCAGACCGCGCCCGTTCCCAAGGAAGGAACGTGGATCGCGCGCGACTTCAAATTTCACACCGGCGAGACCATGCCGGAACTGCGCCTGCACTACCGCACGATCGGAGACCCCAAGGGCGAGCCGGTCGTCGTCCTGCACGGAACCGCCGGCTCCGGCGCCAGCATGCTCGGCGCGGCCTTCGCCGGCGAGCTGTTCGGCCCCGGCCAGCCGCTCGACGCGGCGAAATACTTCATCGTGCTGCCCGACGCGATCGGGCACGGGAAATCGTCGAAGCCCTCCGACGGGCTGCGCGCGAAATTCCCGCGCTACAATTACGACGACATGGTCGCGGCGCAGTACCGGCTGCTCACCGAAGGGCTCGGCATCCGCCACGTCCGCCTCATCATCGGCAATTCGATGGGCGGCATGCACGCGTGGATCTGGGGCACCGAACACCCCGACTTCATGGACGCCCTCGTGCCGATGGCCTCGCAGCCCGCCGAGATGTCGAGCCGCAACTGGATGATGCGCCGCCTCATCATCGATTCGATCCGCAACGATCCCGACTGGAAGAACGGCGACTACACGGTCCAGCCCAAGGCATTCCGCACCGCGACCGTGTTTTTCGGCATCGCCACGAACGGCGGAACGCTCGCCTATCAGAAATTGGCGCCGACGCGCGCGGCGGCCGACAAACTGCTCGACGCGCGCCTCGCGGCGCCGTTCGCCGCCGACGCGAACGATTTCCTCTATGCTTGGGATTCCTCGCGCGACTACAACCCGGCTCCCAAGCTCGACCGCATCAAGGCGCGCGTGCTCGCGATCAACTCGGCCGACGACGAGCGCAATCCCCAGGAAACCGGCATCATGGAACAGTCGCTCAAGGGCATTCCGAATGCCGTCTTCTATATCATCCCCGCGAGCGCGGAGACGCGCGGCCACGGCACGACGGGGATGGCGAAGTTCTACAAGGATCAGATCCGGCAGGAGCTTGCCCTGGCGCCGAAGCGGAGAATGTAAGCCAGCGGAGCGCCGGGCGGCCGCTCTGCGCCGCCGCGGCGCGGACGCTGGCAACGATCGGCGATTCG
>CAZUYG010000369.1:0-4422 GCA_964624265.1 uncultured Candidatus Odyssella sp. | reverse complement strand
GCCAGGCAGCACGCGGCGGTGGGGCGGGTGAGCCTCTCCCAAGACCAAAGCCGTCACCCTGAGCGCAGCGAAGGGCCTCTCGCCGCAGAGTTGATCGGTGGCGGCGAGGCACGGTCTGGCGGATAGAGATCCTTCGCTTCGCTCAGGATGACGCGGTTGGCCCGCGCTTACACTCCCACCAGCGCCCGGAGCTGCCGGTTCGCCACCGCGAGCATCGCGAGGTCGGTCGTGCCGGCCATGCGCAGATCGTCGATGAGCTTCGCCGTCTGCGCGACGGCGGGGCCGCGCTGCTTCGCCCAGGCTTCGATCGTGTCCGTCGCGTCGCCGCCCTCGATCACCGCGCGTGCCAGCGCGAACTGGTGGCCGTAGAGATCGTCGACGATCGCGGCGAGCGCCATCTTGTCCCAGTGCTGGCTGGTCGCGCCGCGCAGATGCGAGGCCGCGTCGCGCAGCCAGTCGAGTCCGAAGCGCGCGCCGGCCGCGAAATAGACGCGCGCCACGGCAGCGGGATCGCGCTTCACCGCGCCGGCCAGCCGCACGATTTCGGCCAATCCGATGAAGCGCGGCAGCATGGCGAGACGGCGCGCGAGATCGGGCGCGAAGCCGGCGGCCGCGCGCGCCGCGGCCTCGTTGTCGAGCGCCGCCGCCGCATCGGGTGCGAGCAGCGCAGGCAGCGCGCCGGCGAGCGCCGCGACGGGCGCGCGATAGCGCTCGATCTCGGCCGCCATTGCGACCGGCCGCTGGGCATGCTGGAGGAACCATTTCGCCGCGCGCTTGGCGAAGCGGCCCGTTTCGAGCAGCGCCGCAAGCTGCGCCTCGGCGGGCGCCTTGCCGTCGTGCGACTCGATCGCCGCCCAGATCGCGCGCAGATCGAACGCATCGCGGCCGAGAATGTAGCCACGCGCGATATCGGCCGGCGCCGCCCCCGTTTCGCCCTCGACCTCGTGGATGAACGTGATGCCGGCGCGGTTGATGATGCTGTTCGTGGTGGAGGTGGCGACGATTTCGCGGCGCAGGCGGTGCGAATGCGCGGCGTCGCGATATTTTTCCTGCAAGAGGCTCGGGAAATAGCGCAGCAGATCGCCGGCGAGATGGGGATCGTCGGGCAGATCGGAATTGAGCAGCGCGTCGTAGAGCGCGATCTTGGCATAGGCGAGCAGCACGGCCATTTCGGGCCGCGTGAGCCCTTCGCCCGCGCCCTGGCGCTCGGCCATGGTCTCGTCGTCGGGCAGGAATTCCACCGCGCGATCGAGCCGCCCGGCCTTTTCGAGCGATTTCATGAAGCGCCATTGGCGGTCGAGAGAGCCCGCCGCAATGCGGCTCGAGACGGAGAGACAGGCCGTTTGCAGATAGTTGTCGCGCAGCACGAGCGCGGCGACTTCGTCGGTCATCTCGGCGAGCAGCGCATCGCGCGCGGCCAGGGCGAGCTTGCCCTCGCCCACCGGCTGCGAGAACAGGATCTTGATGTTGACCTCGTGATCCGAGCAATCGACGCCGGCGGAGTTGTCGATCGCGTCGGTGTTGAGCCGTCCGCCCTTGCCGCCGGCGCCGAGCCGCGCGTACTCCACGCGCCCGCGCTGGGTCATGCCGAGATTGGCGCCCTCGGCGATGACCTTCGCCCGGATCTCGCGCCCGTCGACGCGCAGCGCGTCGTTCGCGCGGTCGCCGGCGTCGGCGTGACGCTCGTCGGACGCCTTCACATAGGTGCCGATGCCGCCGAAATAGAGAAGGTCGCACGGCGCCGCGAGCAGCGCGCGCATGAGGTTGACCGGCGAGAGCGAATCCTTGTCGATGCCGAAGCGCGCCTTCATCTCGGGCGAGATCGGGATCGCCTTGGCGCCGCGTTCGAACACGCCGCCGCCCTTCGAGATCAGGCTCTTGTCGTAATCGGCCCAGGACGAGCGCGGCAGGCCGAACATGCGCCTGCGCTCGACGATGCTCTTCGCCGCGTCGGGCTCGGGATCGATGAAGATGTGCCGGTGGTCGAATGCGGCGACGAGACGGATGTGCGGCGAGAGCAGCATGCCGTTGCCGAACACGTCGCCCGACATGTCGCCGACGCCGACCACGGTGAAATCCTGGCTTTGCGTGTCGAGGCCCATTTCGCGGAAATGGCGCATGACCGAAATCCAGGCGCCCTTCGCCGTGATACCCATCTTCTTGTGGTCGTAGCCGGCCGAGCCGCCCGACGCGAACGCGTCGCCGAGCCAGTGGCCGTATTCGGCCGAGATCGCGTTGGCGATGTCGGAGAACGTGGCCGTGCCCTTGTCGGCCGCGACGACGAGATAGGCGTCGTCGCCGTCGTGGCGGGTGACGTCTTTCGGCGGAACGATCGCGCCGCCCTTGATGTTGTCGGTGATGTCGAGCAGCGAGCGGATGAAAATTTGATAGCAGGCGACGCCTTCGGCCTGGAGCGCCTCGCGTCCGCCGGCGGCCGGCGGCTGCTTCACGACGAAGCCGCCCTTCGCGCCGACCGGGACGATGACGGCGTTCTTCACCGTCTGCGCCTTCACCAGCGCGAGGATCTCGGTGCGGAAA
Source organism: uncultured Candidatus Odyssella sp. (assembly GCA_964624265.1). GTDB lineage: Bacteria > Pseudomonadota > Alphaproteobacteria > Bin65 > Bin65 > SBBV01. The sequence continues at coordinate 1,884 of CAZUYG010000369.1, read as the reverse complement.
TCGTCGCGCCGGTCGGACCAGCGGATTCCGCCGCGCGCGACATGGCCGAAGCGCAGATGAATGCCCTCGACGCGCGGTGAATAGACCCAGATCTCGAACATCGGCCGCGGCGACGGCAATTCGTCGAGCTTGCGGCTGTCGAACTTGAACGAAAGCGCGGGCTTCAGACCGCCGTCTGCCTGGCGCTGGCTATAGTTGGTGCGCAGCGTGGAACGGATGAGATTGACGTAGCGGCGGATGATGCGGTCTTCGTCGAGCGCGGAGACCTGCTCGAGCGCGGTCGCGATCTCCGCCGCCAGCGCGGTTTCGCTGCCCCGCGCCGCGCCGGCGCGCACGAGAAACAGCTCGGCGAGCAGCTTCGCGATCGCCCCGTGTTTGGCGAGCGCCTCTTCGATCAGCTTCTGGCCGAACGGCGCGCCCGCCTGGCGAAGATATTTCGCATAGGCCCGGAGCACGCTGATCTCGCGCCAGCCGAGGCCGGCCGTGAGCACGAGCGCGTTGAACCCGTCGCTTTCCGCGGCGCCCGACCACACCTGCGCGAACGCCTCGTGGAAGCGGGGCGCCAGCGCCGGCACGTCGCCGGCCAGCGCGCCCACCGGCACCAGGCCGAAATCGTGGATCCACACCGCCTCGCCACCCTGCGGGCGAACGACGTATTGCGCCTCTTCGATCACCTTGAGGCCCATTGCCTCGAGCATCGGCAATACGTCGGAGAGGCCGATGCGGTGATTGCGGTTGTAGAGGCGGAAGCGGAGATCGACCGCCTCGCCCTTGCGCCGGTGCAAATGCATCTGCAGCCGGCCGCCCGCCTGCGCCGCCTCGATCCGCGCGATGTCGGCCACCGCGTCGGCCGGGGACACGTCGGCCGTGTAGCCGATCGGAAACGCCTTGCCGTAGCGCTCGAGCAGCGCCAGCGCCGAGGCTTCGCCGTGCGCCTCGGCGAGCGCGTCGCGCAGGTGCTCGTCCCAGGTGCGCGCGGCCTCGACGATTTTCGCTTCGAGCGCGGCCTCTTCGACCTCGGAGGCCGCGCCGGGCATCGTCTTGACGATGAAATGCACGCGCGCGGTGGGCACGTCGTCGGCCATCGTCGTGTAATAGGCGACGACCTGCCCCTTCAGCTCGCGCTCGAGGATCGCCTGGAACTTCTGGCGCAGCTCGGTGGAATGACGATCGCGCGGCACGTAGACGAGCGCCGAGACGAAGCGCTGAAACGGATCGAAGCGCAGGAACAGCGCCACGCGCTGCCGGTCCTGCAATTCGAGGATGCCGGTGGAAATGCGGAGCAGGTCGTCGTCGCCGATCTGGAACAGCTCGTCGCGCGGATAGGTGAGCAGTACGTGCTCCAGCGCCTTGGCATCGTGGCTGCCCGGCGTGAAATCGGAGCGCGCGAGCACGCGCTCGATCTTCGATTTCAGCAGCGGGATGTTGCGCGGCGAGCGCACGTAGACCATCGACGTGAACAGGCCGACGAAAACGCGCTCGCCGGAGACCTCGCCGGCCTTGTCGAACGTCTTGATGCTGATCGCATCGAGATGGACCGGCCGGTGCACGGTCGATCGCCGGTCTGCCTTGTGGACCTGGAGCAGGAACGGCGCGGTGAGGAACGCGCGCACGTCGGGCGGCAGCGCCGTGTTGTCGCCGAGCGCCTCGAACGCCGTGGCTTCCGGGCTCCGCAGAACGCCGAGGCCCGATTTGGTCACGACCTTGAAACGGGCCGCGTCGCCACTCCCGGCCAGCGCATACTCGCGATAGCCGAGGAACGTAAAATTGTTGTCGACGAGCCATTTCAGGAAGTCCTTGGCCTCGTCGATCTCGTAGGCGGCCAGGCCAGGCGGCTCGTCCGAGAGCTCGCGGAGGATCGCTTTCCCGCGCGTCAGCATCGGC
>CAZUYG010000368.1:0-4446 GCA_964624265.1 uncultured Candidatus Odyssella sp. | reverse complement strand
AACACGCATCCGCATGAGCCAGCCCGCTTCGCCGTCTCCGGCCATCCCCTCCGCCGCCGTCATGCTGCTGCGCGACAGCGGCGGCGGAATCGAGGTGCTGATGCAGCGCCGGCGCGACCAGGCCTCGGCCTTCGCCGGCGTCGTCGTGTTCCCCGGCGGCAAGGTGGCGGCGATCGATTCGCACCCCGATCTGCACGCCGCCGCCGATCTCGGCTCGCCGGAGCCGTTCGAACCGGCCCGCCAGCTCGCGGCGCTGCGCGAACTGTTCGAGGAGAGCGCGATCCTGCTGGCGCGGGGGGCCGCCGACGCGCATCTCCGGCTGCTGCCGCACCGCGAGCGGCTCGACAAATCGCCCGATCTCTGGCCCGCGCTTCTGGCGGAGCACGGGCTGCGCCTGGCCGCCGACCTGCTCGTGCCGTGGGCGCGCTGGGTGACGCCGGTGTTCGCGCCGCGGCGCTTCGATTCCACGCTGTTTGCCGCCGAAGCCCCGCCGGGCCAGCAGGCCGTGGGCGGCAGCGAGGCCGAGGAATATGTGTGGGCGCGGCCGCTCGAGCTGATCGCCCAGGCCGATCGCGAGGAGATCTATCTCGTGTTCGTGACGCGGATGAACCTGATGCGGCTCGCGCAATACGCGACGGTCGCCGAGGCGCTGGAGGCCGGGCGGCGCGGGCCGCACCCGACGATCCAGCCGGCCCGGGCCGAGACGCCGGAAGGCGACATGGTGCGCATCCCGCCCGAGGCGCCCTATCCGGTGCACGAGCTGCCGTTCAAATACACCTCGACCGCCGTGGATGCGCGGCGGCGCGAGAAGCTGGCGGGCAAATCCTAGCGCCGCGGCCGCCTCGCTTCCCGCATCGCGCGCAGCGACCGGGAAGCGAGGGCCGCGCGCGAGCGGCTAAGCGACCTTCGCGCCCATGTGCGGGAACATCGCCTTCACCGCATCGGCGTCCATCTCGGTCTTGAACTTGTGCTTGTCCTTGAGCGCCGCGGCGCGCTGGGCGGCGGGGCGCGCGTTGATCTCGTCGACCAGGCGCTTCAGGTTCTTGAGCTTGTCCCAGGCGCCCTCGCCCATGACGTTCGGGATCAGCCGCGCCCAGCCCCAGACGTCCATGTCGACGATCGTATAGACGTCGCCGAGCATGAATTTCCGGCTTGCGAGCCGCTCGTCGATGATGCCGAAATGGCGCTGCGCCTCGAACATGTAGCGGTTGATCGCATAGGGCAGCTTCTCCGGCGCATAGACGCGGAAATGCACCGCCTGGCCGGAATAGGGGCCGACGCCCGACGCCACGAACATCAGCCACGAGAGCAGCTCGCCCCGCGCCTTCGGCGTGTTGGGCGGCAGGAACTTGCCGGTTTTCTCGGCGAGATAGAGCAGGATCGCGTTGCTGTCGAACACGACGGCGTCGCCGTCGACGATCGCCGGCACCTTGGCGTTCGGATTGATCGCCTTGTATTCGGGCTTGTGCTGGTCGCCCTTGCGCGTGTCGACCGGAATGGCCTCGTAGGGCAGGCCGGCTTCCTCGAGGAACAGCGCGACCTTCGTCGGATTGGGCGCGCCGCTGTAGTAGAACTTCAACATCGTGACTCCCTCCCTGATTGGGCGAGGGGTGAAATTAGACGTCCGCCCGGCGCGGACAAGGGCCGCCGGCGCCGGCCCTCACTTCCCAAACCGCAAGGGCGGTTTGGGCCCCTTCTCTCCCGCTGCGCGGGAGAGAGACGTAAGGGGCCGCCCCGGGCATTTCTTTCTCTCTCCCACGAAGTGGGAGAGAAGGGGCCCAGCCGCCGTCCTTGCGGCGGATGGGAAGTGAGGGCACTTCGGCGCGCTCAGAACACCCAGTAGCCGCCGTCGATGAGGATCTCGTCGCCGGTGTGGTACGCGCTGGCGGCGCTGGCCAGATACACCGCGATGCCACCAAAATCCTCGGGCTTGCCCCAGCGCCGCATCGGCACGCGCGGCAGCACGGTGGCGCGGAACTTCTCGTCGGCGAACCAGCCGGCGGTCATCTCGGTTTCGATCCAGCCCGGCAGGATCGCGTTGGCGGTGATGCCGTAGCGCGCGAATTCCACCGCCATCGCCTTCAGCATGGCGACGAGCGCGCCCTTGGTGGCCGCATAGTGCTCGTTGCGCGCGGCGCCGGACCGCGCCGCCAGGCTGGCAATGCCGATGAGGCGGCCGAACGGATCGCCCTGCTCGGCGCGCGCCACCATGTGCCGCGCCGCGGCGCGCAAGGTGAAGAACGCGCCGTCGAGGTTCACCGCCAGCACGCGGCGCAGCTCCTTGCCGTCGATCTCGAACATGCTGCGCGCGCGCCCGGTGACGCCGGCGTTGGCAACGCAGACATCGACGCGGCCGAGCCGCTTCACGGTTTCGGCCATCGCCGCCTCGGCCGCGGCCGCGTCGCCGACGTCGACGACCAGCGCCTCCACCCGCCGCCCGGTCTTGGCCAGGCGCGCCTGCGCGGCCTCGTTCTTCTTGGCGTTGGTGCCCCAGATCGCGATGTCGGCCCCCGCCTCGGCCAGGGCCGCGGCCATGCCGAGGCCGATCCCGCCATTGCCGCCGGTGATCAGCGCCACTTTCCCCGAAAGATCGAACGGTTTGAACATCCTGCCTCCCCTCCGATGGCCGCCGGGCCTGTCCGCAGAACGGCGCCATGCGGCGAAACCACTTTACACGCCGCCCCCCGTCTCCGAGAAATCGGGAATAGAGGGAGAGAAACGCATGGCCGAAGCCAAACTGTTCGACGTCGTCGCCGAGTATTGCCACATCGCCTTCGCGGAAACCTCCGCGTTCCAGGAGACCTACGGCTTCTCGGGCTCGCAGGGGATGATCAACCTCGAGGGCCTGCGCCTGCTGCCGAAGGGCAAGCCCTCGAAGTCGCTCGTCGTCTTCATGCATCCGGCGACGACCCTGCAGCTCCTGCCGATGCCGCGCGCGCTGGCCGCGCAGGGCGTGCACGTGCTGTGCGCGGCGAGCCGCTACGTGAAGAACGACACGCCGCTGATCATGGAGAAGGTGGTTCTCGACCTCGGCGCCTATATCCGCCACGCCAAGGAGAAGTGGGGCTACGAGAAGATCATCATCTGCGGATGGAGCGGCGGCGGATCGCTCTCGTTGTTCTACCAGTCGCAGGCCGAGAACCCGACCGTGACCCACACGCCGGCTGGCGACCCAGTGGACATCAAGGGCGCCAAGCTGATCCCGGCCAACGCGATGACGTTCCAGGCCGCGCACATTTCGCGCGCCGAGATGCTCGTCGAGTGCATCGATCCCTCGGTCAAAAACGAGCTCGACCCCGACGACCGCATCCTGGAGTTCGACATCTACAATCCCAAGAACCCGAACCAGCCGCCCTACTCCGCCGACTACATCCGCGCCTACCGCGCCGCGCAGCTCGCGCGCATGCGCAAGATCACGGCCACGGCGAAAGAGATGCTGGAGAAGCTCAAGAAGCGCGGCGGCGCCGAGATGGAGCGCGGCTTCATCACCCACCGCACGATCGCCGACCTTCGCTTCATGGACCCGGCGGTGGATCCCAACGACCGCAAGCCGCGCTGGTGCTGGGTCGGCAATCCCGAAACCGCCAACACCGGCCCGGTCGGCCTCGCGCGCTTCGCGATGCTGCGCTCGTGGCTCTCGCAGTGGTCGATCGACGACACGCGCGCGCACGGCGTGAAGAGCGCATCGAACATCACGGTGCCGTTCCTCGCGATCGAGAACACCGCCGACGACGCCGTGCCGCAGCCGCACACGATCAAGATCCACGCGGCCGCCGCGAGCAAGGACAAGACGATGAAGGCGATCAAGGGCGCCACGCACTACTATCAGGGCCAGCCGGAACTGCTGAAGCAGGCCGTAGACATCAACCTCGGCTGGATGCGGGAACGGAACCTGCTCGACTAGGCTGGATTCGAACCATGCGCCCCAGCGCCATTCACGTCATCCCGACCGCAGCGCCCGCCCTTGCGGGCGCGAAGTGGAGGGATCGTCTGCGCGCTGGCACGCGATCCCTCCACTCCGCACGGCGCAAGAGCGCCGTGCTCCGGTCGGGATGACGTGTTTGAGAGAGGATGACGCATGATCCGTCGCACCGTTCTCGCACTCGCCGCGCTTTTCTTTGTATCTCCGCCCGCGCTTGCCGCCGAAGGTGATCCCGTCTCCGTCGTCCGCGAGCTCTATCGCGTGCACGGCGAGTACGAGAAGACGAAGCAGCAGGCCTGGCAGCCGCCGCACCGCGACCGCTTCTTCGCGCGCGCGCTCGCCGCCGCCATCGCCCGCGCCCATCGCCAGAACCGCATCGACTTCGACTTCATCTACGACGGGCAGGATTTCCAGATCAGCGAGCTTGCGATCCAGCCGGGCCCCGCCGCGGGCGGCATGGCGACCGTGGTCGCGACGTTCAAGAACTTCATGGAACCTAAGCGGCTCGAATACGAGCTGGTGCG
>CAZUYG010000367.1:0-4449 GCA_964624265.1 uncultured Candidatus Odyssella sp. | reverse complement strand
GCGTGCGCTTGCGCGCGCGCCGCGGCTCACGCGAGCGCGCGGCGGTGCGTTTGGCAACCAGCCGCGCGGAACGGAGCCGGACACCGGCTTTTCACCGGCATTTACCGGCATTGCGGCGGAAAACCCGGGCTTTTGGGCCGCCAAAATGCCCGGAAAAGCCCGGGAATGCCCGGCAAAGCCCGGTGTTTCGCGCGATCCGGGCTTTTCCGGGCTTTTGGGCGCGCCGCGCCGGCCGCGCCTGATCGCGGCGGCTGGCGGATGCTTACGTTTGCCGGCGCTGCGCCCCCCGGCCGGGCGCGATCACTGCCGCGTGCCGATGCCGGGGGCGATGATGCGGCCGTCGGGCAGGAACTGCGCGCGCACCTCGGGGAAATCCTGCGCCGTGAGCTGGGCGACGAACCGCGCCGCGGCGCCGCTCGGGTCGAGGCGCGGGCCGCCGGGATGATCCTGCATCGTGGAATGCAGGCGCACCGAATGGATGTGCCCGGTCTTGTCGATGTTCACCTCGGCCACCGGCGCGATGCCGTTGGGGCCTTTGAGGTTGAAGCGGCCATAGGTCCAGAAATTGCCGAGGCTGTAGGCGATGAAGGCGCCCTTGTAGACGTCGATCGCGCGCGGCACGTGCGGGCCGTGGCCGAACACGATCCGCGCGCCGGCATCGACGACGGCGTGCGCGAATTTGTGCACGTCGCCGCGATTCTCGTTGAGGAAAATTTCGGTCTGGCGCGGCACGCGCGTCGCCTTGGTTCCCTCGGCGCCGCCGTGGAACGAGACCACGACGATATCGGCGTTGCGGCGCAGGTCGCGCACGATGTTCTGCGCGCGCGCGATGTCGGTGATCCACGGGATGCCGGGGTTGTGCCCGAACGCGGCCAGGCCGATGCGCGTGCCGTCGGAGGTGCGCAGGACGGTGGCGCGCATGCCGTCCTTGTCGGGGCCGGCGGCGAGCACGCCGGCGCGGCGCAGCGTCTCGTAGGTCTGCATGCGCCCGGCGTCGCCGAAATCGCCGGCGTGGTTGTTGGCCGTCGACATCAGGTTGAAGCCGACGCGGCGCAGCACCTCGGCGTGGAACGGCGGGCTGCGGAACACGTAGCACTGCGTCGGGTTGCGGCAGAGCTTGGCGCCGCCCTGCAGCGCATGCATCGTGCCCTCGTAATTGCCGAAAGTGACGTCGGCTTCCTTCAGCAGCCGGGCGAGCGGCGCGCCGAGCATCGACGCCGGATCGGCGCCGGGCTGCACGCGCGGGTCCATGATCGGCTGCGGATAGTCGCTGCCCATCATCACGTCGCCGACGCCGATGATCTTGTAGACGCGGCCCTGCGCGGACGCGCCGGCGGCGGTGAAAGCGGCGAGCGCCACGCCGGCGGCGAGCGCGAAAAAGTTACGGCGAATCACGGCAAACCTCTTGCCCGGTTGCGTTGGCGCGCGACTATGGCCGCGGGCCGGAGCGAGAGCAATAGAGCGGCCGGGCTTAACGCGGCGTTGCCGCCGCGCCGTCAGTTGCGCCGGAAATAGGTGCCGGGATTGCGGAAGCGCTCCGTGGTCGCCGGCGTGTAGGCGCCCCAATGCGTGACGATGCGCCGGCCGCCGGCGCGCTCGAGCTCCAGCAGCAGCGCGCCGGGCTGGTAGCGGCCCTTGAACATCTGCTGCTCGCCGTCCTTGTCGAAGCGGAGCTGCAGCCGGTTGCCGGCGGCGGTGCCGAGCGCGAAGATCTGCACCTGCGTCTGATAGCCGTTGGCGGTGATCTCGGCCCGGTATTGCCCGCCGTCGCGCGTCACCGCGATCTCGTGCGTGACGACGATGCCGGTGCCGCCGGCCGTGCGCCCGCCGCTTTCGGTGTAGCTGTAAGTGCCGCTCCAATCCGGCGCGTTCTCCGCGCGCGCGGCGCCGGCGAATGCGAGGGCCGCGATCAGCGCGGCGGCGAAGCGAAGGGAATTCATGCGCCGGTCTCCTCAGAACAGATGCTGCCCGCCGGTGATGAAAATCTCGGTGCCGGTGACGTAGCCGAAATCCTCGCTGCAGAGGCGGAAGACGACCGCGGCCACCTCGTCGGGCGTGCCGAGCCGGTGCAGCGGAATGCGCGGCACGAGGTTTTCGTATTCGGGCGCGAGCATCGCGGTCTCGATCTCGCCGGGCGAGACCGCATTCACGCGGACGCCGAGGGCCGCGAACTCCACCGCCATCTCGCGGGTGAGCGCCGAGAGCGCGGCCTTCGACGTGGAATAGGCCGAGCCCGCGAACGGATGCACCGCGTGCCCGGCGATCGAGGTGACGTTGACGACCGCGCCCTTCCCCGCGTGCAGCGCGCCGGCGAAGCCGCGGGCGAGCGTGAGCGGCGTGAAGAAATTAAGCTGGAACACCGCGTGCCAGGCGGCGAGATCGCCGTTCAGGCAGCCGAGCCGTTCCTTGTAGGGCGTCTTCGGCGAGACGCCGGCATTGTTGACGAGCGCGTGCACCGGCGCGCCGTCGAGCCGCGCGAGCGCCGCCGCCACGAAACGCTCCGCCTCGGCGGCGTCGGCGAGATCGGCCACGATGTGGTCGGACCAGCCCGGATCGCGCCGGCACTCGGCCGGCACGTCCTCGCGCGAGCAGGTGACAACGCGCCAGCCTTCGGCGGCGAAGCGCTTCACGGTCGCGTGGCCGATGCCGCGCGACGCGCCGGTGAGGATGAGCGTCGGCCGCTCGCCGCCGGTCATCGGGAACCGCGCGGACGGCCGCCGGGCCTGTGCATGGGTCGCTCCAAACGGGGAAGAACCGGCAAATGTTAACGCGCGGCGCGGCGCGGCGAAACGGGAACGCGCGTTAACTCATTTGGGCTTGCAGGCCGGCGCGTCAGGGAACACGATGCCCGCCGGCGCAACGGAGTTGATCATGGCCGCCCGCCTTCGCTTTTCGATTGCAGCCGGCGCGCTCGCCGGCGCCGCCCTCCTCGCCGCCCCGGCGGCCGCGCAATGCTGGAGCGGCGGCACCGCCGGACAGGGCGTTCCGCGCGAAAGCCTGCTCGTCACCAACCGCGCCCCGTTCGCGATCAACGTGATGGCCGGGCCGGCCGGCGGCGCGCAGCGGATCCTCGGCCAGGTTCCGCCGGGCACCACGGTGAGCTTCGCGAGCGTGCTGCCGCCCGGGCGCAACCAGACGATCCTGTGGGTCTCGCCCGAGGATCAGGACAAATACAAGCTGCCGTCGGCGCGCCAGAGCGGATCGATCGCGATCGCCAACCGGGGCGCGCTCACCTGCCGCCGCGCGGCGCAGCTCGAGATCACGCAGGCCGCCTTCGCCGGCGTGCCGCGCACCCCCGGCACGACCGTGGCGCGGCGCACCGATCTCTCGAAACTGGCGCCCGCCGCCGGCGCGCGGCGTCAGGCCGTGAAGACGCAGCCCAAGGCCACCGCGAAACAGAAGACCGTGCTTTCGCGCCTCGCGCCGGGCGCGGGGCCGCGCACGAGCACGGCCGGCGATCCGGCCATGCAGGGCCGCCAGCCCGGCGAACCGACCGGCTCGTCGGGCGTCGTGCGCTACTGAGGGCGCCGCTACTTCCGCAGCGAAACCGGCGTTTCCACCACGGTCACGCGGAACGGCCGCGTGACGCCGTCGTGCTCGGTCACCGAGACGTATTCGCCTTTCACGAAGGCGTGGCGGTCGAAGCGGAAGATCGGTTCGTCGTCCGCGTCGTCGCCGGGCTCGTAGGAGAACACCCACTTGCCGTCGGCGCGGTGGATGAGCGTGCCGTGCTCGGTGTCGTCGCCCCAGAACCGGCGCACCGTGCAGGCCTGCTTGAACTCTTTCCAGGCCTTGCCGTCGAGCCGGCCCTTGTCGTCGAGCGGCGCAACGAATTCGTAGCCGTGCCCGGCGCTGCCATCGGGGAAATCTTTCGTGCGGGCGAGTTCGAGGCGAATTTTCTTGAGCGGCATCGCGCGGAATCCTCCGGTGTTCGGTTCAGCAGCAGCAGCAACAGGCGACGGGCGCCGGCTGATGCTGCTCGATGAAATGGCGCAGAATGGCTTTCAGCTTCAGCGCCTCGAGCCGGTCGCCCATGTCGCGCGCCGCCTTGATGTCGGCGACGATCTTCCGGCTCAGGCATGGCGCGCCGTGCGGCGCATGGACGAGATAGGCGCCAAGCTCCTCCGGCCGCACGGGCGATGCACGCTCGCGCGCGGCGAGCGCGCGAATCTCTTCGTCCGTCGGATCGTACAAGGCGACGCAATCGTCCCACGTCAGCATAGGCGCCTCGTTCATGGCTCCGCTCCCGTATACAGCAAACCCGAGCGGCATCCTGCCTGCCTTGACCGAGATCAATCGCGGCGGAGCGGCGCGCCCTGCTGCGCCAGCGCCTCCGCGAGCCGCACCGCCGTCGCCTCGACGCTGCCGCCCGCATCGATGCGCTCCCAGCCGAGTGACGCCGCATCAGGCTCGCGCTGGCCGCGCGCGACGGTGGCGTCGGCGTCCGAG
>CAZUYG010000366.1:0-4459 GCA_964624265.1 uncultured Candidatus Odyssella sp. | reverse complement strand
GCATCGGCGCGGCGCTGGGCGGCATGCGGCCGATCGTCGAGGTGATGACGGTCAATTTCAGCCTGCTCTGCCTCGACCAGATCCTGAACACGGCCGCCACGATCCGCCACATGTCGGGCGGCCAGTTCAGCGTTCCGGTCGTCATCCGCATGGCCACCGGCGCGGGCCGCCAGCTGGCCGCGCAGCATTCGCACAGCCTCGAAAACTGGTACGCGCACATTCCCGGCATCCGCGTGCTGGCGCCGGCGACGCTCGAGGACGCGCGCGGCATGCTCGGCGCCGCGCTGGCCGACCCCGATCCCGTGCTGATCTTCGAGAACGTGCTGCTCTACAACATGTCCGGCGAGATCGCCGCCGATGCGGGTGCCGTCGACATCGACAAGGCTGCCGTGCGCCGCGCCGGGCGCGACATCAGCCTCGTCACCTATGGCGGCTCGCTGTGGAAGACGCTGAAGGCGGCGGAAGAGCTGGCCGCGCTCGGCATCGATGCCGAAGTCGTCGATCTGCGCACGCTGCGCCCGCTCGACGACGCCACGATCATGGCTTCGGTGCGCAAGACGCGGCGCGCCGTCATCGTCGACGAAGGCTGGAAGACCGGCAGCCTGGCGGCGGAAATTTCCGCGCGCATCGTCGAGCAGGGCTTCTGGTCGCTCGACGCGCCGGTCGGGCGCGTGTGCACGGCCGAAGTGCCGATTCCCTATCCGAAGCATCTCGAAGATGCCGCGCTGCCGCAGCCGCCGGCGATCGTGGCCGCGGCGCGCGCCGCCGTGGGGCGCTGATGGCCGAGTTCCGGATGCCGTCGCTCGGCGCCGACATGGAGGCCGGCACGCTCGTCGAATGGCTGAAGCAGCCCGGCGACGCGGTGAAGCACGGCGACGTGATCGCCGTGGTCGAAACGCAGAAAGGCGCGATCGAGATCGAGGTTTTCGAAAGCGGCGTGGTCGAAAAGCTGCTGGTGCCGGTCGGGCAGAGCGTGCCGGTCGGCACCGTGCTCGCGCATATCCGCACTGCCGGTGCTCCTGCCGCCGTCGCAACGGCGCCTGCCGCCGCGCCGCCCGCCGCGCCGGCGCCGCGCGCCGCACCGGCTCCCGCACCTCCGCCAATGCCGCCGCCCGCGGTTGCCGCCGCACCACCCTCCGGCCGCAAGATTTCGCCGGCCGCGCGTCAGTTCGCGAAAGAAAAGGGCATCGATCTGGCGCGCGTCGAAGGCAGCGGACCGGACGGCGCCGTCGTCTTCGTCGATGTCGAAAAGGCCTGGCAGCGCCTGCAGGCTGCGCCGCCGGCCAAGGCCCCGCCCGCGATGCCGGCGGCCGCGGCGAAACCGGCGCCGAAGGGCATCGATCCCGCGGCGATGCGCGCGGCGATCGCCGCGGCGATGGCGCGCTCGAAGCGCGAGATCCCGCATTACTACGCGCAGCACACGGCCGATCTCGGCCCCGCCACCGAGTGGCTCGCGCGCATCAACGCGGATCGACCGCCGGAGCGCCGCCTCGTGCTCGGCGCCCTCGTCGTGCGCGCCGTGGCGCTGGCCGTGCGCGCGCTGCCGGAATTCAACGGCTTCTACCGCGACGGCCGTTTCGAGCCGGCCGATCGCGTGAACGTCGGCAACGCCATCGCCATCCGCGGCGGCGGCCTCGTGGCGCCGGCCATTCACGACGCCGACCGGCTCGGCCTCGACGAGATCATGGCCCGGCTGCGCGATCTCGTGAATCGCGTTCGCGCCGGCCGTTATCGCGGCTCGGAGCTGGCCGACCCCACCGTGACGCTGACGAGCCTCGGCGACCGCGGCGTTGACGCGCTGCTTCCGATCATCAATCCGCCGCAGGTCGCCATCATCGGGGCGGGCACGCCGGCGCGGCGGCCGTGGGTCGTAGGCGAGGCGATCGTTCCGCGGCCGCTGATGCAGTTCGCGCTGGCGGCCGACCACCGGGTGAGCGACGGGCATCGCGGCGCCCTGCTTCTCGCCGATATCGCCCGCCGCCTCGCGGAGCCGGAAACCCTATGACTCGCGACGAACTGAAGACCGCGCTGGTCGAGGAGATCTCCAACATCGCGCCCGAAGTCGATCTCGGCGCGGTCGGCGAAGCCGAGGATCTGCGCGAGGCGCTCGACATCGATTCGATCAGCTTCCTCAATCTGATCATCGCGCTGAAAGCGCGCCTCGGCATCGACGTGCCCGAGCTCGACTACCCCAAGCTGCGCACGCTGCGCGGCGCGCTCGACTATCTCGAAGCCCGGTCGCGCGCGCCGCGCTGAAGCGGCATGCCCGGCCGCGCCTTGCGTGATCGGCTCCGCCTGCGATAAGGCCTTGCCCGCCGGACGAGGCCAGGGAGGACGCAATGGCAAAAGCCAATCGCAAGGTCATCATCACGTGCGCGGTGACCGGCTCGATCCACACGCCGTCGATGTCGCCGCATCTGCCGATCACGGCGCAGGAAATCGCCGATGCCGCCATCGGCGCGGCCGAGGCGGGCGCCGCCATCGTGCATCTGCACGCGCGCGACCCCAAGGACGGCCGGCCCGATCAGCGGCCCGAGGCGTTCGAGCCGTTCCTGAAGGTCATCAAGCAGCGCTCCGGCTGCGTCGTGAACATCACGACCGGCGGCGCGGCGACGATGACGGTGGAAGAGCGCGTGAAGCCCGCCGCCATGTTCAAGCCCGAAGTGGCCTCGCTCAACATGGGCACGATGAATTTCGGGCTCTTCCCGATGCTGGCGCGGCAGAAGGAGTTCAAGTTCGACTGGGAGCGGCCCTATCTCGAGGGCTCGCGCGAACGCATGTTCAAGAACACGTTCGCCGACATCGAATACATCCTCAAGACCTGCGCCGGAAACGGCACGCGCTTCGAGATCGAGTGCTACGACATCGGCCATCTCTACACGCTCGCGCATTTCGTGGATCGCCGCGTCGTCGAGCCGCCGCTGTTCGTGCAGAGCGTGTTCGGCATCCTGGGCGGCATCGGCCCGCATCCCGAAGACGTCGCGCACATGAAGCGCACGGCCGACCGGCTGTTCGGCGACTCCTACCGCTGGTCGGTGCTCGGCGCCGGGCGCAACCAGCTGCCGATCGCGGCGATGGCCGCGTCGATGGGCGGCAACGTCCGCGTCGGCATGGAGGATTCGCTCTGGCTCGGCCCGGGCAAGCTCGCCGAAAGCAACGCGCAGCAGGTGCGCGCCGTGCGCCAGATCGTCGAGGGCCTCGGCCTCGCGATCGCGACGCCCGACGAGGCGCGCGAGGCCCTGGGCCTCAAGGGCGGCGACAAGGTCGCGTTCTGATCGCCCGGCCTCAGCAAGGGTGAATTCCATGGCTGCATCGACGACGGCGGCGCCGCGCGCCGGAACGGCCGGCCCCCCGCTGCCGGACGGCAAGTGGATCGACGTCGGCGGAATCCGCACGCGCTATCACGAGGCCGGGCAGGGCGAGCCGGTCGTCTTCATCTACGGCGGCAATTTCGGCACGCCCGATTCGGCATCGAGCGCCTACACCTGGAACCTCAATCTCGCGCCGCTGGGGCAACGATTCCGCGCCATCGCGTTCGACAAGGCGGGGCAGGGCCACACCGACAATCCGAAGAACGACGACTACACGATGCAGGCCGTGGTGGATCACGCCGCCGCCTTCATCGAGGCGATGAAGCTGCCGCCGGTGCATCTCGTCGGCCATTCGCGCGGCGGGTTCGCGGCGATGCGCCTCGCGCTGCAGAAGCAGCACCTCGTCCGCACGCTCACCATCGTCAACAGCGGCACGCTCATGCCGCGCGTCGGCACCAACGAGGTCGTGCTCGGCAAGCCGCCGTTTCCGTCCTACACGCGCGAATGCGCGCGCTGGGTCTACGAGAACTACAGCTTCGACCGCGCGATCGTCACCGAGGCGTGGATCGACACGGTGATGGAGACGCTGAATCTGCCGAAATACCGCGAAAGCGTGCGCAAGATGGTCGACGAGCGCATGAACTTCACGAAATTCGTGCCCAACCTCGCGCGCGACAAGCGCGAGACGTTCGGCTGGCTGCGCGAGGGCCGCCTGCAGCGCCCGGTGCAGATCGTATGGGGCTCCAACGACCGCACGGCGACGCTCGACGGCGGGTTCGATCTGTTCGCGATGCTCGCCGCGCACGAACGCCGCGCGCAGATCCATGTCATCAACGAATCGGGCCATTTTCCGTTTCGCGAGCACCCGGCGCGTTTCAACGCGCTGCTCGCCGGCTTTGCCGCGCGCTTCGGCGAGGGAGCGGCGGCATGAGCGCGATCGCAAGAACGCAGGCCGAGATCGGCGGGCGGCGGCTCTCGCTGCTGACGGGCGGCGCCGGCGCCGAAACGGTGCTGTTCCTGAATGGCGGCGTGCCCGGCCTTTCGCTCTATTGCGGCGGCGCGCATGTCTGGGCCGAGTCTTTGCCGCTCGCCGCGCGCGGGCGCCGCGTCGTGGCGCCCGATCTTCCCGGTTTCGGCGACAGCGCGCC
>CAZUYG010000365.1:0-4460 GCA_964624265.1 uncultured Candidatus Odyssella sp. | reverse complement strand
CTGTTCATGCTCGCGCTCGGATTCCTGCTGATTCCGCGGCTGCTCGGCGTGCTGCTCGTGCTGATGGACCGCCCGACCCGGCGCGCTTCGGGCGGAACGGCGCGGATCCTGTTCGGCAGCGCCATCGAGCTGATCTACTCGACGCTGCTGGCGCCGGCGATGATGCTGTTCCAGAGCAAATTCGTCGCCAAGACGCTGATGGGCAGCACGATCGGCTGGGGCACGCAGAACCGCGACGACGGCGGCATTCCGTGGGACGTCGCGTTCAAGGCGCATATCGGCCACATGCTGCTCGGCCTGTTCGTGGGCGCGCTGGCGCTGGCGATCGATCCCAATCTCTTCCTATGGCTGTCGCCGCTCGTGGCCGGGCTGATCCTGGCGGTGCCGATCGCGCAATTCAGCTCGCGGCGCGATTTCGGCGCCTGGCTCCGCAAGCGGCGCCTGTTCCTGATTCCTGAGGAAACCGCCGCGCCGCCGGTGCTGACGCGCGCGCGCGAAATCTTCGCCGATCTCGAGGCGCGGCCGCGCGGCGAGCAGGACGGCCTGCGGCGCGTCCTGTCCGATCCTTTTGCCAACGCGGTGCACAAGCTCGCGCTCGCGGCCACGGAAGAGCCGGCGCCGGACGAGACGGCGGAGCTGTTCGTGGCGCGCCGCAAGCTCGCCAACGGGCAGTCTCTGTCTGCCGGCGAAAAAGCGCTGCTGCTCTACGACCGGGCGACGCTCGATTCGCGGCCGATTCCCGCCGCCGCGTGACGCCGTCGCGGCTTGCCCTTGCGCTTCATCGCTAGAAAAGCCGCGCGCTCGAGCGCCGCGGCGGTGGAGGCCCGGGCCGGAATTGAACCGACGTAGACGGATTTGCAGTCCGCTGCCTAACCACTCGACCACCGGGCCCCGGCGCGCATGCAGCGAAGGCTGGCAAATCTAGGTAGCCGGTGCGGGCCGGTCAAGCGAGGCAGCCGGGGGTTTCCGAAATCGTGCGGCAATCGCCGCGACCTTACTGACCGCGCCGCGAATTGCCTCTCCCGGCGGTGGCGTCTATAAAACGAATCGTTCGCGCGCCGCGCCGCCGCGGACGTGGAGGGACGTGACGATGACGGATTTCACGCTGGCCCGTCACAACATGATCGAGGGTCAGATCCGCACCAACAAGGTGACGGATCCCGCGCTGATCGATGCGCTTGCGGCACTTCCCCGCGAGCAGTTCGTGCCCGCGGAGCGGCGCAGTGCCGCGTATGTCGACGAAGATGTGCGCGTCGCCGGCGAGCGCTACATGATGGAGCCGATGGTGCTCGCGCGCCTGCTTCAGGCCGCGGAGCCGACGCGAACCGACGTCGCGCTCGACGTCGGCTGCGGCACCGGCTACGCGACGGCGGTGCTCGCGCGGCTCACCGCGACCGCGATCGGGCTCGAAAGCGATCCGGCGCTCGCGCGCGCCGCGGGCGAGACGCTCGCGCGCCTCGCCATCGATAACGCGATCGTCGTCGAGGGCAAATTTGCCGACGGTTATCCGAAGCATGGGCCGTACGACATCATTTTCGTCAACGGTGCGGTCGAAGAGTTTCCGCAGGCGCTGATCGAGCAGCTCGCCGAGGGCGGGCGGCTCGTGGGCGTTCGCCGTCCGGGCGCGGGTCCGGGCGCGGCAACGCTGTTGCTGAAGCGCCGAGGCGCCGTCGCCGGGCGCACCCTGTTCGAGGCCGCCACGCCTTATCTCGCCGGATTCGCGCCGAAACCGCGCTTCGTTTTCTGAAAGGCGCGACGGCCAAGGCGGGCCGCTGCGTATTACTTACGGGATCATTCGTCCGAGGGGACAGCGACACATGCATCGAAGCCGCCCGTTACGCCTTGCCACCACCGCTCTCGGCGCCGCCGCGCTGCTTGCCTCCGCGCCGGCGGGTGCCGAAACGCTCACGCAGGCGCTCGTGCAGGCATATCAGTCGAATCCGCGCATTCTCGCCGCACGCGACCTGCTCCGGTCGACCGACGAGCAGGTCGCGCAGGCGATCTCGCTGCTGCGGCCCACCGTCACCGCCACCTTTACGGGGGGACTGGCGACGAGCCGCACCAATGTCGAGGACGTCAGCCGCAGCGGAAACCGCACGCGGCCCGCGTCGGCGTCGCTGACTCTGACCCAGCCGCTCTGGCGCGGCGGCCGGGAATACGCCGAAATTCGCCGCGCCGAGGCGGTCATCCGCGGCCAGCGCGCACGCCTCCATGCCACCGAGCAGGACGTCTTCTTCGAAGTCGTCACGGCCTACATGAACGTCGTGCGCGACGAAGCCATCGTGCGGCTGCGCGGCAACAACGTTTCCGTCCTGCAGCGCCAGCTACAGGCGGTGCGCGACCGCTTCAACGTCGGCGAAGTGACGCGCACCGACGTGGCGCAGGCCGAGGCCGCCGTCGCCGGCGCCGAAGCGCAGCGCGTGCTGGCGATCGGCAATCTCGAAAACTCGCGCGCGAACTACACCAACCTGGTCGGCCGGCCGCCGACACGGCTTTCCGAACCGAGGCCGCCGGCATTCCTGCCCGCCGCGTTCGGAACGGCGCTGACTTCCGCGAAATCGAGCAACCCGGCCATCGTCGCGGCCACCTACGACGAGTTTGCGGCGCGGCACAATGTGCGTTCCGTGACCGGCGAGCTTCTGCCGCAGATCAATTTGAACGGGTCGGTCGCACGCTCGTTCGACACGGGCGGCCCCAACACGCGGTCGGACAGCGCGTCGCTGTCGGTCTCGGTGACGGTGCCTCTCTACGAGTCCGGCTCCGTCTATTCGCGCGTCCGCGCGGCGAAGCAGACCGTGTTCCAGCGCGGCAACGATCTCGCGCAGGCGCGCCGCTCGGTGGAAGAAGTCGCCACCCGGGCGTGGCAGACGCTCCAGGCCGCCCGCGCCAGCGTGCGCTCGTTCCAGGCGCAATCGCGCGCCAATGGCGTGGCGCTCGAAGGTGTGCGCCAGGAAAACCAGGCCGGGCTCCGCACCGTGCTCGACGTCCTGACCGCGCAGCAGACCTATCTCGATTCGCAGGTGAGCCTGGTCTCCGCACGCCGCGACATGATCGTCGCCAGCTACCAGGTTGCCCAGTCCATGGGCAAGCTCACGGCGGCCGATCTGCGCCTGCCGGTCGCTGTCTACGATGCGACCGCCTATTATCGCGCCATCAAGTACTTGCCGTTCGGCACGGGACCATCGACGGGGGCGCCCCCGCCGCGGCCGGGAGCGCCGAACTCGCCGGTCCAGCCGGCCCGGTAGCGGGCGAGTGACTGGATTGCCTCGTGCAGTCGGGGTATTGGGGAGCGGGAATACGGTTCATTAACCGTCCATTTACCGAACCTCTCTAGCGTGTTTGAACCGATGCTTCATAATTTGCGAACGCATTGGATTCAGCCGGGAATGGGCCAATGAGCGACGCGGGAAAGAGCCAAGAACCTTCGATGGAGGAGATCCTCGCCTCCATCCGGCGGATCATCGCCGAAGACGAGGCCGGTCGCGCCCGCGGAACGCCGGCGCCGGCCGCGCCGCGCTCGACGGACGGCCCCAGCCGGGCCCCTCGCGCTACCAACGTCGCGCCGCCGCCCGCGCCAGCACCGCGCGCGCCGAAACCCGCCGAATCCGGCGACCTGGTTCTCGACCTCACCAACATGGTCGCCGCCGATGGTTCGGTGGTGACGATTGCCGCGCCGCCATCGGCCGCGCGTCCCGCGCCCGCGCCCATGCAGGGATTCGCGCCACCTCCGGCCGAGCAGCAGACGGTCGCCTATAGCGGCTTCTCGCGCCGCGCGCCGCCGCCGGGTCCCGGCGCCGAGCCGCGCACGCAGGGCTTCGCGCCGCCGCCGCTTCCGCCCGCGCCGCCGCAGCCGATAGGCTTCGCGACTCCGCCCGAAATGCCTGCGCCGATGCCGGCACCGATGCCGCCGGTGCAGCCGGCCGCGGCGCCGCCGGGCCCCATGCCGATGCCGCTGCCGCCGAGCCTTTCCGAGGATTCGCCGAGCCGCCGCGTGTTCAAGCGCCGCCACACGGCGGGATCCGCTTTCGCCGAACTCGCTCAGACCGGCTTCACGCCGCCGCAGCCGTCCGCGCACCCGCCGTCGGGTCCGGCCGCGCCGCAGAATTTCGGTCAGGTGCCGATGGGTTCGGTCGCGACGGAACTCGACATGTCGCCGCTGCCGGCGCACCCGCCGTCCGGGCCTGCCGTGCCGCCGGGCTTCGCCGCCGATCCGTATGTGGCGCCAGCCACGCATCCCAATTCCGGGTTTGCCGCGGCGCCGCCGGCTCAGCCGGCCTTTGCCCAGCCCGACGCCTATGCGGCGCCGGCGCCCGTCGCCGCTCCGCCGCCCGTGATGGCGCCGCCGCCGGTCCAGCCGGTGCAGGCGCCACCGGCCGCGATCTCCGAAGAACAGATCCGCGCCGCCGTGGGCGCGGCGGCCGAGCCCGCTATCCGCTCCTGGCTCGACGCGAACCTCCAGG
>CAZUYG010000364.1:0-4463 GCA_964624265.1 uncultured Candidatus Odyssella sp. | reverse complement strand
CGCGTGCGCGAGCGCGTTCCAGAAGCCGGGCAGCCGCTCGATCGAATAGAATGTGCCCGAGAGGAACGCGGCCGGCGTCACGATGAAGTTCGTCACCGCGGCGATGTGGTCGAACTTGTCGGCCCAGATGCCGCCCATGAGCCCGAGCAGCGACAGCATCAGCGAGGCCATCGCCGCGTGATAGAGGATGAGGCCGAGGTCGCGGATGTGCGTCTCGACGAACAGCGTCATCGCCACGATGCAGGCCGCGCCCACGAGCAATCCGCGCGTGACCCCGGCCAGCGCATAGCCGAGCGTAAGCTCCGAGGGCGAGAGCGGCGGCATCAGCACGTCGACGATGTTGCCCTGCACCTTCGAGATCACGAGCGACGACGAAGTGTTGGCGAACGCGTTCTGCGCCACCGCCATCATCACGAGGCCGGGCGCGAGAAACTGGTCGAACGGCACGCCGGCGATCAGGCGCTGATCGCCGCCGAGCGCGAGCGCGAAGATCGCGAGGAACAGCAGCGTCGTCACCACCGGCGCCATCAAGGTCTGCTGCGCCACTTTCAGAAAGCGGCGCACTTCCTTGCCGTAGAGCGTCCAGGCGCCGCGTGCGTTGAAGAAACCCACGGGGCGCGGCGCCGGCGGGGCGGGGGCGGTGACGGGAGAGGCGGCGAGGCGGTCGTCCATGGCGCGCGGTGTATGCTCCCGCGGCGCCGCGGCGGCAAGGCATGCCGCACTGCGGCATTGCGCAAATGCGCGGGCGGCCATGCCCGAACGGCGTGCGTGGCGTCTACGGTGGCAATTGACATCGCGCGCCACACCAAGCGGAGTAGCTGCGGGCGCACAACGGCGGGATGACCCGGCGGCGCGCCCAAGGGAGGGAACGAACCATGCGAACCGCTTCTTTGCGGCTGATGGCCGCTGTCATCGCGCTCGCCGCCGCTTCCGGTGCCGCGGCCCAGCAGAAAATCAATCTCACGATCGCCGCCGGCCAGCCGCCGCGCGCGATCCCCGGCCTCGGCCTGCTCAGCGAGTTCTTCATCCCGGAGGTCAACAAGCGCCTCGCCAGCTCCGGCGCCGGTATCGAGATCGCGTGGAAAGAGGCCTATGCCGGCTCGCTCATCAAGCCCTACGGCATTCTCGACGGCATCAAGGACGGCATCGCCGAGATCGGCTACGTCCCGACGGTGTTCTTCCCCGACCGCCTGCCGCTCGAGAACGTCACGTTCTACGCGCCGTTCATCACGTCCGACGTCGCGCTGATGGGGCGCCTGATGAACGCCTTGCACAAGTCGCTGCCCGAGATGGGCGCGCAATATGCCGCCTACAACCAGGTGCGCATCGGCGGCCACGCCTACGATTCGTTCGAGCTGCTCACGACGTTTCCGGTGCGCAAGTTCGACGACGTGAAGGGCCGCAAGATCGCCTCGGCCGGCGGCGCGCTCTCGTGGCTGCGCGGCACCGGCGCCGTCACCGTGCAGTCGAACATGATGGAATACTACAACGGCACCAAGAACGGCGTGTTCGACGGATTCATCTCCGCGCCGTCGGCGTTCCCGGGCCTGAAATTTCCCGAGGCCGCGCCCTACGTCACGCGCGTCGGCTTCGGCGCGCAGTATGCGACCGCGCTCACGATCAACAAGGCGGCCTACGACAAGCTCCCCGAGGCGGCGCGCAAGATCCTGCACGCGGTCGGCGAGGAATGGTCGGTGAAGGCCGATCAGGCGCTGCAGAAGGCCGGCGATGCCGGCATGGCCAGCGTGCCCGGCTTCAAGGGCCAGCTGTTCGAACTGCCGCGCGAGGAGCGTGTGCGCTGGGCCAACGCGATGCCCAACATCGCCAAGGAATGGGCGCGCGATGCCGAGAAGCGCGGCCATCCCGGCGGCAAGGTGCTCACGGCCTTCATGGCCGAAGTGCGCAAGGCCGGCATCACGCCGATCCGCGATTGGGACAAGGACTGAGCGCCAGCGCGGAACGCGAGACGCAAACCAGAGGAAACGCCATGGCCACGAAGAAGAAAGCCGCCGCCCCGCGGTACAAGATGAAGCAGGAGCGCGACGTCTACGTGACGATGCGCGACGGCGTGCAGATCGCGTTGCGCATCTACCGGCCCGATGCGCCGGGCCGTTATCCAACGCTGTTCGCGGCCTCGCCCTATCAATACGACACCGACGATCTGCCCCACAGCGCGCTGTTCCTGTGGCACGAGGTCGGGCCCGTCGAGTGGTACGTGCGCGAGCAGGGCTACGCCTATGTCCACGCCGACGTGCGCGGCAGCGGCCATTCGGGCGGCGAGTACGCGCTGCTCTCCAAGGACGAGCAGCAGGATCTCTACGAAATCGTCGAGTGGATCGGCCGCCAGGAGTGGAGCAACGGCAATGTCGGCGGCATCGGCCAGTCGTATTACGCCTGGTCGCAATGGTGGATGGGCATCGTCAATCCGCCGTCGCTGAAATGCATCGCGCCCTACGACGGCTGCACCGATCCCTATCGCGACGCGGCCTATCACGGCGGCATCTACACCGAGTTTCTCGTGTGGTGGTACAGCATGGTGCGCGCGAACACCCTGCACCGCGCCGCCGGCCGGCCCACGGGGCGCGCGATGGAGCGCGACATCACCGCCGAGCTGATCGGGCACCAGACATATGACGATTGGTGGAAGGAGCGCTCGGCGCTCGAGCGCATCGGCGAGATCAAGGTGCCGGTCTACTCGATCGGCCATTGGGGCAAGCAGGGCCTGCACCTGCGCGGCAACATCCTCGGCTACGAGGAAGCCACGGCGCCCAAGAAGCTGCTGGTCACCGCCTTTCGCGACGTGTTCGAGGTCCACGCGGCGTTCGACGACATCGAGTTCCACAAGCGCGAGCTGCTGCCGTTCTACGACCGCTATTTGAAGGACAAGAAGACAGCCTACGAAGACCTGCCGCCGGTGCGCGTCGAGGTGCGCGGGCGCGGCGCCACGCGCGACTATCCGGACTGGCCGCCGGCCGATTCCGAGATGCGCGCGTTCCATCTCGCGGCCGGGCCGAGCAAGAGCGTCACCTCGATCAACGACGGCGCGCTGGCGGCGAAATCCGCGCGCGGGCCGGCGTCCACGCGCTTCCGCTATCCCGATCCGCAATGGAAGCTCGGCATTGCCGGCATCGGGCCGCAGGGCCCGGATCCGGTCCGCCGCGTGCTCACCTTCACCGGCGCGCCGCTGACGGAAGATCTCGAGGTCGTCGGCCGCGTCGTGCTCGAATTGCACGTTTCCTCGACGAACACCGACACGGATTTCTTCGTCCGCGTCGCCGATCAGTTCCCGCAGGCGCCCGAGGAGCGCGCGCAGGGGCGGCAGCCGGCCTCGGTCATGGTCACGAAAGGCTGGCTGCGCGCCTCGCACCGCGAGAAAGACGCGGCGAAGTCGCGGCCCGACCGCCCCTGGTACACGCACGCCAATCCGCAGCCGATCGAGCCGGGCAAGATCTACAAATACGAGATCGAGCTCATGCCCTGCGCCTATCTCTTCAAGCAGGGGCATCGCATCCGGCTCGAGATCGTCAACGGCGATACCGCGCTCACCGAGACGCCGTTCTTCGTGCACCAATACCAGTGGTACAAGGTCGGCGTGGATACGATCCACCACGATGCCGCCCGTCCGTCACGGCTGCTGCTTCCGGTCGTCGGGGCGGCGAAGGCGGTGGAGGGATAGGCGCGGCCTTGCCCTTTCGGGCGCGCGGCCTAGACTCGCCGCATGCCCGCCCGCACGATCCTGAGCACCGAGGCGCTGCGCGTCGTCGATTACCGCTGCGCGGTGGCGCCGGGCACGGCGCCGTTCCCCGAGGTGCATGAAACTTTCGCCGTGGCCTATGTGCGCAGCGGCAGCTTCGGCTATCGCTGCGCCGGCCGGCAGGCGGAGCTGGTGGCCGGGTCGGTCCTCGTCGGGCGCCCCGGCGCCGAATATGTCTGCACGCACGATCACGTCCACGGCGACGAGTGCCTGTCGTTCCATTTCGCGCCGGCGCTGGCCGAAGAAATCGCGGGCGGGCGATGGCAGGCGGGCGCGGCGCCGCCGCGGTCGGAGCTCATGGTGCTCGGCGAACTCGCGCAATCGGCGGCCGCCGGCGCCAGCGATGCCGGGCTCGATGAAATGGGAATCGCGTTCGCCGCGCGCCATTTCCGGCTCGCCGCGGGCACGTCCGCGAACAGCGCCGCGCCGAGCGCCGCCGCGCGCCGCCGCGCGGTCGAGGCGGCGCTCGCGATCGATGCCGAGGCCGAAGCGCCGCACGACCTCGCGCGCGCGGCCGGGCAGGCGGGGCTCAGCGCCTATCATTTCCTGCGCGTGTTCGCGAAGGTCGTCGGCGTCACGCCGCATCAGTATCGCGTGCGCGCGCGCCTGCGCCGCGCCGCGCGCCTCCTGGCCGAGGAGGATCGGCCGATCACCGACGTGGCCTACGAATCGGGTTTCGGCGATCTCTCGAACTTCGTCCGCACGTTCC
>CAZUYG010000363.1:0-4467 GCA_964624265.1 uncultured Candidatus Odyssella sp. | reverse complement strand
GCAAGGGTCGCCTCGCTGACCGCGTGAAGGCGCTCGACTCGATCACCTGGCACGCGAAGCTCGGCACCAGCGGCGAGAAGGTGCGCCGCGTCCGCGCGCTCGCGGCCGAGATCGCGAAACGCATTCCCGGCGCCGACGCCGCGAAGGTCGATCGCGCGGCCGAGCTCGCCAAGGCCGATCTCACCACCGGCATGGTCGGCGAATTCCCCGAACTCCAGGGCGTCATGGGCCGCTACTACGCGCTCCACGACAAGGAAGATGCCGCCGTCGCCAATGCCATCGCCGACCATTGGGGCCCCGTCGGCCCGTCGGATACATGCCCGACGGCCCCCGTCTCGGTTGCCGTGGCGCTGGCGGACAAGATCGATTCGCTCGTCGGCTTCTTTGCGATCGATGAGAAGCCGACCGGCTCCAAGGATCCCTACGCGCTGCGCCGCGCGGCGCTCGGCGTGATCCGGCTGCTGGTCGAAAACAAGATCCGCCTTCCGCTCGCGCCTACCTTCGCAGCCGCGTGGTCGCAGTTCGCGCAGGGCGGGCTGGCGGCGTCGCACAGTGCCAATCCGCCCGTGGCGCGCGAGGGTTTCGCCGACAAGCCCGAGGCGGTCGCGCGCGATCTGCTCGAATTCTTCGCCGATCGGCTCAAGGTCGCGCTGCGCGAGAAGGGCGTGCGCCACGATCTCATCGATGCGGTGTTCGCGCTCGGCGGGGAAGACGATCTCGTGCGCCTGCTCGCGCGCGTCGAGGCGCTGCGCTCGTTCATCGAATCCGACGACGGCCGCAATCTGCTCGTCGCCTACCGGCGCGCGGCGAACATCGTCAAGATCGAGGCGAAGAAGGACAAGCGCGACAGCTACGGCGTGCCCGAGGCGGCGCGCTACGCGCAGGACGAGGAAAAGGCGCTGGCGGCGGCGCTCGACAAGGTTACGGCGGAAAGCGGCACGCTGCTCGGCAAAGAGGATTTCGCCGGCGCCATGCGTCTATTGGCGGGCTTGCGCCGTCCGGTCGATGCGTTTTTCGATAAGGTCACGGTCAACGCGCCGGAGAAGGATCTGCGCCTCAACCGCCTCGCGCTGCTCCAGCGCCTCGCGGCGACGATGGACAAGATCGCGGACTTCGCGCGCATCGAGGGCTGACGACCGGGCGCGACACGAAATCGATTGCGGGTCTCGACATGGCGAAATGGGTGTACGGCTTCGGCGACGGCAAGGCGGACGGGAAGGCGGACATGCGTTCGCTTCTCGGCGGCAAGGGCGCCAATCTCGCGGAAATGTGCCTCATCGGCCTGCCGGTGCCGCCGGGCTTCACGATCACGACCGAGGTCTGCACCCACTACTACGCCAATGGCCGCCAGTATCCGAAAGAACTCGAAGCCGAGGTGAACGCGGCGCTCGCCGCCGTCGAGAAGATCGTCGGCGCGAAGTTCGGCGATGCCGCGAAGCCGCTGCTCGTCTCGGTGCGCTCGGGCGCGCGCGCCTCGATGCCGGGCATGATGGACACGGTGCTGAACCTCGGCCTCAACGACGTGACGGCCAAGGGCCTCGCCGCGGCCAGCGGCGATTCGCGCTTCGCCTATGATTCCTATCGCCGCTTCATCCAGATGTACGGCAACGTGGTGCTCGAGATTCCGCACCACGAGTTCGAATCGATCCTCGATCAGGTGAAGGACGAGCAGGGCGCGCAGCAGGACACCGATCTCGACGCCGCGACGCTGCAAGACCTCGTCGGCCGCTACAAGGCGATGGTGCAGGAGCGCCTCAAGAAGCCGTTCCCGCAGGATCCGCGCGAGCAGCTCTGGGGCGCCATCGGCGCGGTGTTCGGCAGCTGGATGAACGACCGCGCGATCACCTATCGGCGCCTGCATGAAATCCCGGAAAGCTGGGGCACCGCCGTCAACGTGCAGGCGATGGTGTTCGGCAACATGGGCGAGGATTGCGCGACCGGCGTCGCCTTCACGCGCGATCCCTCCACCGGCGACAACCGCTTCTTCGGCGAATATCTCATCAACGCGCAGGGCGAGGACGTCGTCGCCGGCATCCGCACGCCGCGCCAGATCACCATCGAGGGCAAGCAGCGCCAGGGCCTGAAAGAGCCGGCGATGGAAGAATCGATGCCGGCGATCTTCAAGCAGCTCGCCGAGGTGCGCGCGAAGCTCGAACGCCACTACCGCGACATGCAGGACATCGAGTTCACGGTCCAGCGCGGCAAGCTCTGGATGCTGCAGACGCGCAACGGCAAGCGCACGGTGCACGCGGCGCTCAAGATCGCCGTCGAGATGGTGAAGGAGAAGCTCATCGACCAGGCCGAGGCGGTGCGCCGCATCGAGCCGCAGGCGCTCAACCAACTGCTCCATCCGACGCTCGATCCGAAAGCGGAAGTCACGATCTTCGGCCGCGGCCTGCCGGCCTCGCCGGGCGCCGCCTCGGGCCTCGTCGTGTTCAGCGCCGACGAAGCCGAGAAGAAGGCGAACGAGGGCCACAGCGTGATCCTCGTGCGCGTCGAGACGAGCCCGGAAGACGTGCACGGAATGCACGCCGCCAAGGGCATCCTCACGACGCGCGGCGGCATGACCTCGCACGCCGCCGTGGTCGCGCGCGGCTGGGGCCGCCCCTGCGTGTGCGGCGCCGGCGAAATCCGCATCGACTACAAGAACCAGACGATGAGCGCCGCCGGCGTCGTCATCAAGGCCGGCCAGCACGTCACGATCGACGGCGGCACCGGCACGGTGTTCGTCGGCGAAGTGCCGATGATCCAGCCGCGCCTCGCCGACGATTTCGCGACCCTCATGGCCTGGGCCGACCAGATCCGGCGCCTCGGCGTGCGCGCCAACGCCGATACGCCGGACGATGCGCGCGTGGCGCGCGATTTCGGCGCCGAAGGCATCGGCCTCTGCCGCACCGAGCACATGTTCTTCGAGGGCGACCGCATCATCGCCATGCGCCAGATGATCATGGCCAGCGACGAGGCGGGGCGCCGCGCGGCGCTCGCGAAGCTGCTGCCGATGCAGCGCAAGGATTTCACCGGCCTGTTCGAGGTGATGGAGGGGCTGCCGGTCACGATCCGCCTGCTCGATCCGCCGCTGCACGAATTCCTGCCGCACACCGAGGCGGAGCAATCGGAAGTCGCCGGCGCCGCCGGCGTCAGCGTCGACGAAGTGCGTAAGCGCGTCATCGCCCTCGAAGAAGCGAACCCCATGCTCGGCCATCGCGGCTGCCGCCTCGCGATCTCCTACCCGGAAATCGCCGAGATGCAGGCGCGGGCGATCTTCGAGGCCGCGGTGGAGGCGGGCAAGCGCAGCAAGCACCGCGTCGTGCCCGAGGTGATGATCCCGCTCGCCGCCACGAAGAAGGAGCTCGACATCCTGAAGGCCGTGATCGACCGCGTGGCCGGCGCGGTGATGCGCGAAAGCGGCACGAAAATCGAATACTCGGTCGGCACGATGATCGAGCTGCCGCGCGCGGCGCTGCGCGCCGCCGATCTTGCCGAAACCGCCGAATTCTTCAGCTTCGGCACCAACGACCTCACGCAAACGACGTTCGGCCTCTCGCGCGACGACACCGCGCACGTGCTCAAGGCCTACATCGAGCAGCAGATCTTCGAGCACGACCCGTTCGTCACGATCGACGTCGAGGGCGTGGGCGAGCTCGTGAAGTTCGGCACCGAGCGCGGCCGCGCGGTGCGGCCGAAGCTCAAGGTCGGCATCTGCGGCGAGCACGGCGGCGATCCCGCCTCGATCGCGTTCTGCGAGGAGACCGGGCTCGACTACGTCTCGTGCTCGCCCTACCGCGTGCCGATCGCGCGTCTCGCCGCCGCCCAGGCCGCCCTCGCCGCCAAATCCGGCCAAGGCCTCGCCCGCGTGGCGGCGACGGCTTAAGCGAAGCCAGCGAAGTGAACAGGAGCCGGGGAGCGGGGGAGGTCGCCAGCAAGCTGGCGCTTGCAGAATTCGCCAAGGCGAATTCTGCCGAAGCTCGCCTCTTGGCGAACGTCCTCCCCGGCTCCCCGGCTCCTGTTACCTTTTCTTTCTTGCGATGATTACCCCGGCGCGGCCGTTCGTGGCGTTGCAGGCGTTGCGCGGAACGGCGGCGGGCAAGGCGGCGCTCTCGAAAGCGCTCGGCGATATCGAAGCGGCGCCCGAATCGCCGGCCACGCTCGCGCTGCTCGACGAAGCGTGGGCCTCGCCGCATGCCGCGCAATGCCACGTCGTCGGCATCACCGGCGCGCCCGGCGCCGGCAAATCCACCTTGGTCGGCGCGCTGGTCGGGCGCTGGCGCGCGGCCGGCAAGAGCGTCGGCGTCATCGCGGTCGATCCCTCCTCGCGGCGCTCGGGCGGCGCATTGCTCGGCGACCGCACGCGCCTGCGCACCGATCCCGAAGATCACGCGATCTTCATCCGCTCGATGGCCGCGCGCGACCGGCTCGGCGGGCTCGCCGCGCTCACCTATCCGGCGGCGGTCCTGATGCGCGCGCTGT
>CAZUYG010000362.1:0-4470 GCA_964624265.1 uncultured Candidatus Odyssella sp. | reverse complement strand
AGGCATCGGGCGCGATCTCGAGCTCGTCGCGCACGCGCAGCCGGGGGCCGCGGCCGAGCGTCCGTCGCTGCCCGATCTCGGCGCGCTTTCCGACGGCGCGCGCCTGCTGATCGAGCGGTACGCGGCGCTGCGCCGCGAGACCGGCGAGGCGGTGGCGCGCGCGGCGGCCGGGCTCGAGGAGCAGAAGCGGCGGCTCGAGGCGATCCTGCTCGATCTCACCGAGGGCGTGCTCGTCTGCAATCGCGATCACCAGATCCTGCTTTACAACCGCGCCGCCGTGCGACTGCTCGGCGCGCCCGAGGCGATCGGGCTCGGCCGCAGCCTGTTCGGTCTCGTCACGCGCGAGCCGGTGCTGCACACGCTCGAGATCCTGAGCGGGCAGGGCACGGCCGACGATGCCGAAGCGCCGGTCGCCGCCGTCGTCGCGGCCACGGTCGATGCGCGCACGCTGCTGAAGGGCCGCATGAGCCTCGTGTCGGGGGCGGGCGGCGCGCCCGCCGGCTACGTGCTGAGCTTCGCCGACGTCAGCGCCGAGGTTGCCGATCTCGCCCGGCGCGATGCGCTGCTGCGCGCCGCCACCGAAGGGCTGCGTGGCCCGGTCGCGAACATCCGCGCGATCGCCGAAACGCTGCCGACGGTCCCGGCCGGCGAGCGCGCGCGGTTCGAAGGCAACCTCGCCGGCGAAAGCGAGCGCCTGGCGGGCAAGATCGAGGCGCTGGCGAGCCAGTATCGCGCGCTCACGGTCGGCCAATGGCCGATGGACGACGTCTATTCCGCCGACCTCGTCAGCTGCGCGGCGCAGCACCTCAAGGACCGCGCGCGGCTCGAGCTCACGATGGTCGGCATTCCGCTCTGGCTGCGCGCCGACAGCCACGCCGTGCTGCTCGCGCTCGAGTATCTCGTCGAACGGCTCGCCGCCGCGACGCGCGCGACGAGCTTCGACGTCGAGCCGCTGCTCGCCGACCAGCGCGTCTACCTCGATATCAGCTGGCCGGGCGCGCCGGTTCCCTCGCGTGAGATCGACCAATGGCTCGAAGCGCCGCTCGCGGGCGCGCTCGGCGGCTCGACCTTGCGCCAGGTGCTG
The DNA here is from genome assembly GCA_964624265.1 of uncultured Candidatus Odyssella sp. Classification (GTDB taxonomy): domain Bacteria; phylum Pseudomonadota; class Alphaproteobacteria; order Bin65; family Bin65; genus SBBV01. The sequence goes on along the minus strand of CAZUYG010000362.1, from coordinate 3,386 downwards.
GAGCGGCACGGCAGCGAGATCTGGAGCTTCGCGGGGAAGGGCCGCGCCGTGCTGCGCCTGCCGCTGCCGAGCCCGCAGCGCCCGCAGTTCCGCCAGCGACGCTCGGGCTTCACCGCGCGGCCCGAGTTCTACGATTTCGACCTGATGGCGCGCGGCCGCCCGGCGCCCGATCGCGACCGGCCGCTCGCCGAGCTCGATTTCGTCGTCTTCGACACCGAGACGACGGGCTTGAGGCCCGACGCCGACGAGATCGTCGCAATCGGGGCGGTGCGCATCGTGAACCGGCGCATCCTCACCGGCGAGACCTTCGAGCGGATCGTGCATCCGGGCCGGCCGATCCCGCCCGAATCGACGCGCTTCCACGGCATCACCGACGCGATGGTCGAGGGCAAGCCGCCGATCGCCGTCGTGCTTCCGCAATTCCACGCCTTCGCCAAGGGCGCCACGCTCGTCGCGCACAATGCGTCGTTCGACATGAGTTTCCTCGTGAAGAGCGAGGCGGCGGCCGGCGTGCGCTTCGGCAATCCGGTGCTGTGCACGCTCACGCTGGCGGCCGCGCTGCTCGAAGACATGCAGGAGCACTCGCTCGACGCCGTGGCGCAGCGCTTCGGCATCGCGATCGAGCGCCGGCACACGGCACTGAGCGACGCGATGGCGACGGCGGTGCTGTTCCTGCATCTCCTCGACGTCCTCGAGGGGCGCGGGATCAAGACATTGGCCCAGGCGCTCTCCGCCAGCGGCAGCATCGCGGAGTTGCGCAAGCGGCGGCTGCAAGCCTAAGATTCCCTTGGGAGAACGGGGAGGCGCGGCGGGCTCGCGGGAACGGGCCGGCGGCGCGGAGAGGAAGCGCGCATGAGGCGGCCTGGCCTCGGAGCGGAACGGCTCATCGGCCTGTTCCTGATCGGCGCGATCGGGTTCAGCCCGCCGGTGCTGACGCTGTTCAACAAGCCGATTCTCGTGATCGGCGTTCCGCTGCTTTACCTTTACCTCTTCGGGCTCTGGCTGCTGCTCGTGGCGCTGGCCGGCATCATCGTTACGCAGCTCGTGCCCACCGGCGAGACCAAGCCGCCGCCGCCCGCCAACGAGGAGGGCCCGCGCTGATGGCCGGCTGGGTCGTCATCCTCGCGTCGCTCGCTTATCTCTCGCTGCTGTTCGCGGTTGCGTACTACGGGGATCGCCGCGCCGACGCGGGCAAGAGCCTCATCCGGAACCCGGCCTTCTACGCGCTTTCGATCGCGGTCTACTGCACGTCGTGGACGTTCTACGGCTCCGTCGGCCGCGCGGCCGAGAGCGGCGCGGAATTCCTGCCGATCTATCTCGGGCCGACGCTGGTGTTCCTGCTCGGCTGGTTCATGCTGCGGAAGATGATCCGCATCAGCAAGGTGAACCGCATCACCTCGATCGCGGACTTTGTCGCGGCGCGCTACGGCAAGAGCCAGATGCTCGCCGGCCTCGTCACCGTCATCGCCGTCGTCGGTATCCTCCCCTATATCTCGCTGCAGCTCAAAGCGGTCTCGCAGAGCTTCAGCGTGCTGCTCGCCTATCCGGCCGTCACGCAGCCCAATCCCGCCGGAAGCACGTTTCTCCTGCTCGACGAGGCCCTCTGGGTCGCGCTGCTGATGGCGATGTTCTCGATCCTGTTCGGCACGCGCCACATCGACGCCGCCGAACACCATCAGGGCATGGTCGCCGCCATCGCGTTCGAATCGATCGTGAAGCTCGTCGCGTTCCTCGCGGTCGGGCTCTTCGTCACGTTCGGCATCTTCGGCGGTTTCGCCGACCTGTTCGGCAAGGCCGCGGCCAGCCCCGCGATCACAAAGCTGTTCACGATCAGCGGCGCGGGTGGCGTGGGATCGTGGGTGATGCTCACTTTCCTGGCGATGGCGGCGATCGTGTGCCTGCCGCGCCAGTTCCAGGTGACGGTGGTCGAGAACCTCAACGAGCGCGACCTGAAGCGCGCGATCTGGCTGTTCCCGGCCTATCTCATCGCGATCAACCTGTTCGTGCTGCCGATCGCCGTCGCCGGCCTTTTGCAGTTCGACCGCAACGCCGTGGCGCCCGATACGTTCGTGCTCTCGCTGCCGATCGCGGAGCGGCAGCCCTGGCTCGCGCTGCTGGTCTTTCTCGGCGGTCTTTCGGCGGCCACCGGCATGGTCATCGTCGAGACGATCGCGCTCTCGACGATGGTCTGCAACGATCTCGTGATGCCGGTGCTGCTGCGCAGCCGCTGGTTCGGCCTCGCGCAGCGCGCCGACCTCACCAAGACGCTGCTCGGCATCCGGCGCGGAACGATCATCGTCATCGTGCTGCTCGGCTATCTCTATTATCGACTGATCGGCGAGACCTACGCGCTGGTCACGATCGGCCTGGTCTCGTTCGTGGCGGCGGCGCAGTTCGCGCCGGCAATGGTGGCCGGCATGTTCTGGAAGGGCGGCACGCGGGCCGGCGCCTTCGCCGGGCTGCTCACCGGCTTCGCGATCTGGACCTACACGCTGCTGCTGCCGTCCTTCGCGCGTTCCGGCTGGCTGCCGCTCGATTTCGTGGAGCACGGGCCGTTCGGCCTCGAGCTGCTGAAGCCCTATGCGCTGTTCGGGCTGGCCGATTTCGACGCGATCGGCCACGCGACGTTCTGGAGCATCATCGCCAACGCCGGCGTCTATGTCGGCGTCTCGATGCTGACGCGCCAGGACGCGATCGAGCGCATCCAGGCGGCGCAGTTCGTCGACGTGTTCCGCACCGGCGCCGCGCACGAGACGGTGTTCTGGCGCGGCACTGCGACGCTCACCGAGCTGCGCGACCTCGTCGCCCGCTTCGTCGGGCAGGAGCGCGCCGAGCAGGCGTTCCGCGACTATGCGCGCGCGCGCGGCATCAATCTCGAGAAGGCGCGCGAGGCCGATGCCGATCTCATCAGCTTCGCCGAGCGCGTGCTCGCCGGCGCCATCGGCGCGGCCTCGGCGCGCGTGATGGTGGGCTCGGTCGCCAAGGGCGAGATGGTCGGCATCGAGGAGGTGATGCGCATCCTCGACGAGGCCTCGCAGATCCTCCAATACAGCCGCCAGCTCGAATTGAAATCGCAGCAGCTCGAAGCGGCGACGCGCGAATTGCGCGAGGCGAATCTGCGGCTCCAGGAGCTCGACCGGCTCAAGGACGATTTCCTTTCCACCGTGAGCCACGAGCTGCGCACGCCGCTCACCTCGATCCGCTCGTTCTCCGAGATCCTGCTCGACAACCCGGCGCTCGACAAAGACCAGCGCGGTAATTTCATCGGCATCATCGCGCGCGAGGCCGAGCGCCTCACGCGGCTCATCAATCAACTGCTCGACCTCTCGAAGATCGAGGCGGGGCGGCTCGAATGGTCGATGTCGGATTTCGATCCGGGGCCGGTG
>CAZUYG010000361.1:0-4479 GCA_964624265.1 uncultured Candidatus Odyssella sp. | reverse complement strand
TCGGCGCTGGCGCCGAAGTGGTCGATGTAGCGCTCGCTGATCGCGGCCACCGGCAGCACGACCAGAACGTCGGTGGTGCCGAACTGATAATCGATCACCGCGCCCTCGCCGATATAGGCGCCGAGCCGCAGATTCTCCTCGACCGTCATCGTGCCGAACAGCTGGCGCCGCTCCGGCACCTGGGCGATGCCGGCGCCGACGATCGCCGCCGTCGAGGTTCGGGCGATCGAGGCGCCGTCGAAGCGGATGTCGCCCGACCAGAGCGAAATCATGCCCATCGCGGTGTTCAGCAGCGTGCTCTTGCCCGCGCCGTTCGCGCCGATGAGCGCCACGATCTCGCCCGCCCTCACCTCGAGCGTGACGTTGTCGAGCACGCGGATGCGGCCGTATCCGCTGGATACGCCCTGGAGCTCAAGCAGCGGCTTCATAGGACTCCGTGCCCAGATAGGCGGCCACGACGGCGGGCTCGGCGCGAATGCGATCCGGCGGACCGTCGGCGATCTTCTTGCCGTGATGCATGACGACGACCTTGTCCGCGAGGCCCATCACGACGCGCATGTCGTGCTCGACCAGCAGCACCGTGATCCCGAGCGCCGAAATCTGCGCGATCAGCTCGGCCAGCCGTTCGGTTTCCGTGTCGTTCAGGCCCGAAGCCGGCTCGTCCATCAGCAGCAGCGTGGGCCGCAGCGCGAGCGCGCGCGCGATTTCGACCAGGCGCATGTGTCCGAACGACAGCTCGGACGCCATCATGTTCTCGGCGCCCTGCAGCCCGACGAAGGCGAGGCAATCGAGGGCGGCGCGGCGCACCTCGGCCTCGTCGCGGCGCACGCCCGGCAGATTCGCCGAGATCGCGAAGATGCCCGACGTCTGGAGCCGGTAGCGGCCGCACATGACGTTCTCGAGCACCGTCATGTTGTCGAACAGCTGGAGGTTCTGGAAGGTCCGGCCGATGCCGGCTTCCGCGATCCGGTTGGGCAGCAAAAGCTCGATGGGCTTGCCCGCGAACTTGATCGTGCCGCCGTCGAGCGGCTGATAGCCGCCGACGAGGTTGAACAGCGTCGTCTTCCCCGCTCCGTTCGGGCCGATCAGCGCGGTGATCGACCGCGCTTCCACGGTGAAGCTCACGTCGTCGACGGCCCGGAGGCTCCCGAAGGATCGCGACGCGCGCTCGACCTCCAGCAGCGGCGTACCGCCCGGCGGCGCATCGGCGAGACGCCCGAGCGCCTCGGGCCGCGGTTCGGTCAGCGACACCGACCGGCCGCCGCGCTTTCCGGCGAGACGGTCGAACTGGACGCTGATCCAGCCCGCGAAGCCGCGCTGGAAGGCGATCAGCACGATCGCCGTCAGCGCGCCCATGATCACCGTCTCCCACATCGGCAGCGAAAGGCCGCGCAGCCCTTCGCGCAGCGCGGTGACGATCGCGGCGCCCACCGCGCCGCCCCAGATCGACATCAGGCCGCCGACGATGACCGCGATGACGAGATTGAGGCTGAACACGAATCCGAACACCGTCGGATCGACCGCGCGCAGGAAATGGACGAACAGGCTGCCCGAGACGCTCGCCATGCCGGCGCTCACCACGAACATCTGCACCTTGTGCTTGACGGTGTTTATTCCGACCGAGCCGGCGGTCATCTCGCTGATCGCGATCGCCTTCAGCGCGCGGCCGATGCGCGAACGATCGATGTTGAGGCCGATCGCGATCGTCACGAGAACGAACGCCCAGACCACGAAGTAGAACGCGACATCGGATTGCAGCGGAATCCCGAACACGGCGAAGCGCGGAATGCCGTAGGTGCCCATGGCGCCGCCGGTGAACGGCAGCTCGAAGGCCAAGACGACGCAGATCAGCTGAAAGGCCAGCGATCCCATCACCAGCACGAAGCCGCGCAGCTTCAGCATCGGCGCCGCGATCGGATAGGCGATGGCCATGGACAGCAGCGCCCCCACCAGCAGCGCCGCCATCGGATCCCAGCCGAACTTCACGCACAGGATTCCGCTCGCGTAGCCGCCGATCATGCAGAACGCAGGCTGCCCGGCCGCCAATTGATGGGCGTAGCCGAGCAGCAGGACGAAACCGACCGCGCCGATGGCGAGCGCGCCCGCCGTGATGCCGACTCCGATCTCGTAGTTGTTGCGAAACAGCAGCGGAAAGCCGCCGACGAGCACGACGAACGCGATCAGCGCCAGCGTCGATTTGCGTGCCGCGAGCCCGCTCATCGTTCAGTGCCCCCCGCCGGCCATGAGCGAGGCCCGGCCCTGGAGGAACACGCCGCCCCGGATGAGCAGGAACGCGAGCAGCAGGCCGTAGACGATCGCGTCTTTCCAGCCCGACGACAGGTATCCGGCGGCGAGCGATTCGGCGACGCCGACGCCGAGACCGCCCAGCACGGCGACCACCGGCGAGCGCAGGCCGCCGAGAATAGCGCCGATGAATCCCTTGAGCGCGTAGACGAACCCGGCGTCCCAGCTCGCCAGCACGACCGGCGCGATGACGGCGCCCGCCAAGGCGCCGGTCCCGCCGGCGATCGCGAACACCATCACCGTCAGGCGCTCGGCCTTCACGCCCATCAGCCGTGCGGCGACGACGTTGATCGAGCACGCCCGCACGGCGCGGCCGACATCGGTGTGCTGCAGGAAGTAATAGATGCCGAGCAGCATCGCCGCGGTCGTGCCCCACACCCAGAGCGTCTGGACCGGCAGCACGGCCAGCAGCAGCTCGAACGTTCCCTCGCCGCTGAAGGCCGGCATCGAGAGCGGATCCTTGCCGAACTGGATCAGCGCGATTCCGCGCACGATGACCGCGACGCCGAGCGTGATCGTGATCTGGATGAAGGCCGGGCTGCGGCGCACCGGCGCCAGCGTCAGCCGCTCCTGGAGAACGCCGAGCGCCGCCCCTCCGGCGGTGGCGACGACGATCGCGGCGGCGAGCGGCACGCCCTTGATCGCGAGCCACGCGCCGAGCAGGCCGCCGAGCATCACGAATTCGCCCTGCGCCATGTTCACGACGCCGGACACGTTGAAGCACAGCACGAAGCCGAGCGCGATCAGCGCGTACACGCAGCCGGTCGTCAAACCGGGCAGCACGAGCTGCGCGAGGGTCTGAAAATCCATCGTTCCTCCGGCCCCGGACCAAACGGTTTCCGGCGGGCGGGATTCAGCCGCCCGCCGGATCGCCGAGCGCGCCTACTTCGGCAGGACCGGCTTGCCGTTTTCGAGACGGCCGATGGCGATGGAGCGGAAGTTCTGGCCGGTGTGGTCCTTGTTCGTGTACGTGACCGGGCCGTTCACCGCCGGCATGTCTTTCAGCGTTTCGAGCGCATCGCGGATGCCCTGGCGCGTGCCGTTCGACTTGCTCACGCCGGCTTCCGTGATGAGGCCCACGTCGTAGCCGAACGTGTTGAAGTAGGCCGGCAGGCGGCCGAGGCCCTTCTGGAGTTCGGCATACAGCCCGGCCATCTCCTTGCCGCCGGCTTCCGGTCCGAACGAACCGAGCTGGATCGGAACCATGAGCCCGTCGGCGTTCTTCGCGCCGCCGATGCCCTCGAAGAACGACTGGACGACCACCGATTGCCCCATCACCAGATGGGCCTTGATCCCCATCTGCTTGACTTGTTTGAACGACAGGATGGCGATCCGCCCGAAGGCGCCGTTGTAGAAGATGTCGGGGTTGGCGGCGCGGATCCGCGTCAACTGGGCGTTGAAGTTCGTGTCTTCGGCGCTGTAGGTCTCCGCCGCGACGAGCTGCAGGCCATGCTCCGGCGCCAGCGTGCGCATCGCCGCGATCTCGGCCTGGCCGAACGCGTCGGTTCCGTTCAGCATCGCGATGCGCTTGAAGCCTTTGCTCTTCGCGTACTGCGCCAGCACGATCATGAAATCGCGCACGGCCGGCGCGACCTTGAAGAGATACGGATCGGCCGGAATGCCGATCGCGTCCGCGGCGCCCGCCGAAATGATCGGCACCTTGAATTCGGATGCGAGGGATTTGATCGACATGACCGAGCTCGACGGCACGATCGCGTAGATCAGCATCACCTTGGGGTCGCTCGCGAGACGGCGGAACGCGTTGGCGGCGCCGACGGGATTGGTCTCGTCGTCGAGCGTCTCGAGAACGATCTTCTTGCCCTTGAGGCCGCGCAGCTTGATCCACGCCTGGATGCCGTCCATCGAATCCTTGGCCGGCCCGGCGAAGCCGCCGGTCAGCGAAGCGACGACGCCGATCTTGAATTCTTCCTGCGCGGCGGCCGGCGCGGCGACGAACGGCGCCGAGGCGGCGAGCGCCATCGCGGTGAGTATCGAGATTCGTCTGCTGATCATGGTTGCTTCCTCCCTTTTCTGCTCACGATTCCATGCTCGTGAATTATTTCACTTGCATCTTCACTCCTCGATTCGGCCAAGACAAGCCGAAAGCGGATTTCGACAGTATCCGTTGGATATACTGAGGCTGCGGCGCGCGAGCGGCGCGGGCGCCGTGCGGGT
>CAZUYG010000360.1:0-4482 GCA_964624265.1 uncultured Candidatus Odyssella sp. | reverse complement strand
GTGCACGGTGCCCGATGCGAACGCCGCCGACGTCGACGCGGCCGTTTCCGCCGCGCGCGCCGCGTGGCCGAAATGGTTCGACGCCGGGCCGCGCAAGCGCCAGGCGCTGCTGATGAAATGCGCCGACCGTCTCGCCGCCGAGGCCGAGCGATTCGCGTGGCTCGAGACGTCCGACACCGGCAAGCCGTGGCGCGAGAGCCTCGCCAACGTCCACACCGCCGCGGACCGCATCCGCTACTACGCCGGCGCGTGCCGCGCGCTCGAAGGAAACACCCTCCCGGTCGGCGGCACGATCCTGTCGCTCGATTTCCGCGAGCCGCTCGGCGTGATCGGCATTCTCGGCGCGTGGAATTTCCCGCTCAACATGTTCGCGGGGAAGATCGCGCCCGCGCTCGCGGTCGGCAACGCCGTCGTCTACAAGCCGGCCGAGCCCACGCCGATCACGACGCTGGAATTCGCGCGGCTGATGGGCGAGATCCTGCCGCCGGGCGTCGTCAACGTCGTCACCGGCAACGGCGAGACGGCGGGGGCCGCCATCGTGGCGCATCCCGGCATCCGCAAAATCTCGATCACCGGCGCGGTGGAGACCGGCCGGCGCGTGATGGAAGCCGCGGCCTCCACCGGCAAGCAGATCACGCTCGAGCTGGGCGGCAAGAACGCGCAGATCGTGTGCGAGGACGCCGATCTCGACCGCGCGGCGCAGGGCATCCTGCTCGGCGCGTTCATGAACCAGGGCCAGGTGTGCACCTCGGGCTCGCGCATCCTCGCGCACAAGAGCGTCGCGAAGGCGCTGGGCGAAAAGATCGTGGCGCTGATCCCGAAGCTCAAGATCGGCGATCCGTTCGCCAAAGACACGACGATGGGCACGCTGTGCTATCGCGAGCACATGGATCGCGTGCTCGACTACATCGCGATCGGCAAGCGCGAAGGCGCCAAGGTGCTGGCGGGCGGCGGGCGCCTCGCCGTCAAAGAATATCCGAACGGCCTCTATCTCCAGCCCACGCTGTTCGGGGAGGTGACGCCCGACATGCGCATCGCGCGCGAGGAGATCTTCGGCCCGGTGGCGACGCTGCATACCTGGGACGACGAAGACGCGATGCTCGCCGAGGCAAACGGCCTCGATTACGGCCTCGCCGCCGGCATCTGGACGCGCGATTTCGGGCGCGCGCATCGTCTTGCGCGCGCGGTCGAGGCCGGGCGCGTCTGGATCAATTGCTACAATCTGTTCCCGTCCGGCGCCGCGTTCGGCGGCAGCAAGGGCAGCGGCTTCGGCCGCGAGGACGCCTTCGAGACGATGCTCGCCTTCACGCAGGTGAAGAACGTCGTCGCCGACATCGCCGCCGAGCAGCGGCGGTTCTACGAATAGAGCAACGAGAGCCCGCCATGACCCAGCTTTACGGCCAAGCGAAGATCCCGAACGTCGAGCCGGCGAATTTCCGCCAGCAGGATCCCGAGTTCCAGGAGCTCGTGCTCAACCTCATCAACATCCACGTGGTCAGCGAGGATTACGGCGCCGATTGCTTCGAGCGCAGCATCCTTCGCGGGCCCACGCCCGAGTTCAAGCAGCGCATGGCCAAGACGGTGATGGAGGAATACGGCCATCACCTGCGCTTCCGCCGCCTGCTCGAGGAGCTTGGCATCGACTGGCACGAGGTGATGAAGGCCAAGACCCATCTTTCGACCTTCGACACGCCGATCGAGAGCTGGGCCGACCAGATGGTGTTCCTGGCGCTCGTCGACCGCGCCGCCGCGCATCAATTCGTGGAATTCGAGAACATGCCCTACGCGCCGTTCCGCAAGGCGGCGGAAGACACGCTACGCGAGGAGCACGGCCATGTCGGCCTCGGCATGAAGGGCACGAAGTGGATTCTCGACAACGAGCCCGACGGACGCGCGCAGGTGAAGGCCGCGGTGATGAAGTGGCTGCCGGTCGGCCTGCAAAGCTTCGGCGGCGACCGCTCTCGCACCAACGAGCGCTATCGCTACTGGGGCATCAAGAGCAAGACGAACGAAGAGATGCGCGCGGAATATTTCGCCGAGGTGATCGCGATCATCCGCGACAAGTGGGGCGTCGACGTGCCCGCCCGCCTCGAAGACTGGTGGAACGGCAAGACCGCGCAGGCCGCCGGCGACGGCGGCTACAAATATGCGGGGATGAGCCTGAAGCCGTAGCGCGGCGCCCGCCCTCACTTCCCAAGCAACGCCCTTGGCGTTGCCTGGGCCCCTTCTCTCCCGCTGCGCGGGAGAGAGAAGATAGGGTGCAGCGCCTTTTCCTATTCTCTCCCGCGCAGCGGGAGAGAAGGGGCCCATTCGCCGCCTGCGGCGAATGGGAAGTGAGGGTTGCGGCCGCCTACGCCTTCTTCCGCGTATCCCGCACCCGCTTCGCCTTGAATTCCGTCTTCGGCAAGGTGCCGGGGCGCAGCACTTCGACGCCGACCTTCACTTCGCAGCGCGTGCGCACTTCGCCGGCCACCTGCTCGGCGACCTTCGGCGCATCGACCGGCTGCGCCGGGTGCTCGACGCGGATCGTCATCGTGTCGAGGCCGTCGGGCTCGGTCGCCAGCACGATCTCGTATTCGTCGCCGATGCCGGGCACCGCGCGCACGCCCTCTTCGATCTGGGTCGGATAGAGCTTGATGCCGCGGATGGTCACAATATCGTCGGCGCGGCCCACGAACGAGCCGATCGCGCGCACATGCGTGCGGCCGCAGGCGCAGGGCGCGTCGTCGAACACCGTGTAGTCGCCGACCAGGAAGCGCAGCTGCGGCGAGCTTTCAGAATTGAGATTGGTCGTCACCGTGAGCCCGCGCCGGCCCACCGGCACCGGCGCCTTCGTCTCTGCATCGACCAGTTCCCAGACGCCGATGTCCTCCATCAGATGCGTGGCCACCTGCCCGTCCGGCAGGATGGCGTGCGGGCACGAGAAGCCGCCGGCATGCGGCGAGGCCTCGGTGCAGCCGTAGAACTCGACCGAACGCGCGCCCCACAATTCCTCGAGCCGCTTGCGCGTCGCCGGGATGCCCATCCACGGCTCGCCGCCGAGGAAGATCGTCTTCACCGCCGTCTTGGCCGGATCGAGGCCCATCTCCTGCATCGCGCGGCCGAGATAGAGCGCGTAGGACGGCGTGCAGGCGAGGATCGTGGCGCCGTAGCGGTGCAGGAACTGGCCGCGCATGCGCGCATCGAGCCCACCGCCCGGAATCATCGGGATGCCCATGCGCTGCAGGCCGACGCTGACGCCCCAGATCCACACATGCGGGCCGAAGCCCGAAATCAGCATCGCGCAATCGCCCTTGCGGAAGCCCATCGAATGCAGCGCGCGCGCGTTCGCCCATTCCCACTGCTCGCGGTCGAACTGGCTGTAGCGGAAGACGCGCGGCGCGCCGGTGGTGCCCGAGGTGCCGAAGATCATCCAGCCGCGCTCGGCCCACAGCGCGTCGTCGTGCGCGCTGTAGGTGCCGTAGGGCGGATGCTGGAGCGCGTCGTCGATCATCTCGCGCTTGTCGATGACCGGCCATTTCGGCAGGTCGTCGACCGATTTGATGTCGTCGGGCGTCATGCCGAGCCGGTCGAAGCGGCGGCGATAGAACGGGCTGTTCTCGTAGAGAAACGGCACCGCTGCGGCGAGTTTCGTGTTCTGGATACGGCGCAACTCGGCGCGCGGCGCCGTGTCGAGCCGCGGCGACCAATAATGTTCCGACCCCGCGCGGTCCCAATCGAGCCGGTGCTCCGCGAGCACCTCGAGCCAGCGCCGGCGCGTCGCAGCCTTGCGATCCTTCACGCGCTCCTCCCTCGTCCGATATTTTTCTATAGCTCTATTGAATCAACCCTAGCCGCGGCGGCGCGCGGCGGCAAGACGGATCGCGCGCGGAGCCGCGGCGCGCGCGATCCACCATCCGCCCGACTCAAAACATTCCGTTGCCGTTCATCGCCTTTTCGGGGACGGGCTGGATGACGTCCCAATGCTCGACGACCTTGCCGTTCTCGAGCCGGAAGATGTCGACGATGGCGCTGCCGCGCGTGCCGGGCTCGCGCACCGCGTGGACATGGAGAATCACGTAGTCGCCCTCGGCGAACACGCGTTTGATCTCGCTTTTCGACTGCGGGAATTTCTCCTTGAGGAATTTGAGGAACGCGGCCAGCCCTTCGGGCCCGTCGGCGGCGCTGGGATTGTGCTGGATGTATTTCCGCCCCATGTACTTGCGAGCCGCCTCGAAGTCCTTGTCGTTGATGGCCTTGTTGTAGAACTCGACCACCGTCTTCTTGTTGGCCTCGAGCTTTTCGTCGGCGAAGGCCGCGTGTGCGGAAAGCACGAACGCCGCCGCGCCGAAGGCCAGAGCGATCTTGCGCATTGAAACGCCTCCCATCGTGAGGCGTGGAGCTTAGCGCGGCGGCGACGCCCCCGGCAGCCCCCGGTGCGGAGCCGGAGGCCGCGCGGCTTCGCTAAGCCAAAGGCCGGATATTCTGGTTCATGTGGAAGAA
>CAZUYG010000359.1:0-4489 GCA_964624265.1 uncultured Candidatus Odyssella sp. | reverse complement strand
AGCCCTCGGCCTCGCATTGCGTGCAATAGATGCCGCTCGAGCGGTAGAGGCCGGAGAGCTTCGTATTCGCCTCGGGCGCGATTTCCGTTTCGATCGCGAGCGTGAACGCCTCGGGCGGCCGCGGGATCGTCAGGCTCTTCTCGTCGAGGAGGTAGTCGCCGGCGCCCAGAAGCTTGCCGTCGATCGCCACCGCGATCAGCTTCACTTCGTCGCCATCGAGCACGAGCGGCCTCACGCCCTTCGCCCGGTCGTGCGCGGCCTTCACCGCGAGCGTCGCCTTCACCCGCGTTGCCGCCGGCGCGAGATCGAACGCGAGATCCACCGTCTCGATGCGGTAATCCGGCGGCCGATAATCCTCGCGGCGGACGGCCTTGGGCTGAACGGCGTTCACCGGAACGTGTCCTTCCGTTTCCGCACCTCGGCGAACACCTTCACGGGCTCGGCGTCGGGGAGGCCGACGGCGTTGGCGACGCCGGGGTTGTCGGCGCGCAGGAACGGGTTGGTGCGCCGCTCTTCGCCCATCGTGCCAGGGACGGTCGCTTCGCCGCGCGCGCGCAGGCGGTCGATCTCGGCGGCGCGGGCTTTCAAATCGTCGTTGGCGGGATCGACGGTGACCGCAAAGCGTGCGTTGGACTGCGTGTATTCGTGCGCGCAGTAGATGCGCGTGGAATCCGGCAGCTTGCGCAGGCGCGAGAGGCTCTTCCACATCTGCTCGGGCGTGCCCTCGAACAGGCGGCCGCAGCCGAGGATGAAGAGGGTGTCGCCACAGAACAGCGCGTCGCTGCCGCCGAACCAGTAGGCGATGTGGCCGCGCGTGTGGCCGGGCACGAAGAACACCTCGCCCTTCTCGGCGCCGAAGGTGTAGGTGTCGCCGTCGCTCACCTCCACGTCGATTCCGGGAATGCGCTCGCGGTCGTGGCTCGGCCCCACGATCGTGCAGCCGGTGGCCGCCTTGATCTCGAGATTGCCGCCGACATGGTCGGGGTGGTGGTGCGTGTTGAGGATGTGCGTGATCGTCCAGCCGCGCCGCTTCGCCGCCGCCAGCACCGGCTCGGTCACGGCCGGGTCGATCACGGCGGTGACGTTCGCCGCCGGCTCGTGGACGAGCCAGACGTAATTGTCCTGGAGGACGGGGACGCGCTCGATCTCGAACCGAGCCATGGCAACCTCGCTTTTTCAGGATTTGGGCGACGCCGCGAACCTAACATCCTGAAGCGGAATTGGTAGAGTGCGGGACGAAACGCCGCCATGTGGAACGACGTCCTCGATCTGCGCGATTTCTACGCGACCGGCCTCGGGCTGACGGCCCGCCGGCTTCTGCGCCTGAAACTGCGCGCGCTGTGGCCCAAGGTGGCCGGCGAGCGGGTGCTCGGCTTCGGCTACGCGGTGCCCTATCTCGGCCTCTGGCAGGGCGAAGCCGAGCGCGCGGTCGCGATCATGCCGGCCGAGCAAGGGGTGCTGCATTGGCCGCCCGACGGCCGCAACGCCACGGCGCTGGCCGAGGAGACGCATTGGCCCGTGCCCGACCGCTCGATGGACCGCGTGCTGCTCGTGCATGCGGTGGAGTCGAGCGAGGCGCTGCGCGCGATGCTGCGCGAGGTCTGGCGCGTGCTGGCCGATGGCGGGCGCATGATCGTCATCGTGCCCAACCGGCGCAGCCTGTGGGCGCGGCTCGAGCGGAGCCCGTTCGCGCATGGCCGGCCGTTCTCGGTCGGGCAGATCACGCGCCTGCTGCGCGCTTCGATGTTCACGCCTTTGCGCACGGAGATGGCGCTGATCATGCCGCCGTTCCGGTCGCGCCTCATGCTCGCCTGGGCCCCGGCCTGGGACAAATACGGTTCCCAGGCGCTGCGTTTCCTGGCCGGCGCCATCGTCATCGAGGCGAGCAAGCAGGTCTATGCCGGCCACGCGGTGCCGGCGCGGGCTCAGCGCCGGCGCGTCCTGCCGGTGCCTTCCCTGGCGCGGCCCGCCGCGCCGCGCGACGGCGCGCGCCGCAACCCCAGCGACTGAGCGCCCTTCCGCCCGATCTGGGCGATGTGGAACGGCGTGTGCTGGTAGGTCTCGTTGATCCAGTTCGAGACCAGCAGATGGGCATAGGCGCGCCACGAGTTGCGCGGCGTCTTGGCCGGGTCGTCGTCGGGGAAATAGTTCTCGGGGATGCGCACGCTGTCGGGCCGCGCCACGCGGTCGCGCTGGTATTCGTCGCTGAGCGTGAACGTGTCGTATTCGAGGTGGTTGAACATGTAGAACGCGCGCGCCGCGCGCTCCTGGATCAGGCAGATGCCGGCCTCGTCCGATTCGGCCAGCACCTCGAGCTCCGGATGCTTCTGGATGTCGCGTGCGCGCACTTCCGTGTAGCGCGACACCGGCACCGGGAAGCTGTCGGTAAAGCCGCGCAGGATGTCGGTCCCGCGCTTGACGACACGATGCTCGAAGATGCCCGAGAGCTTCCGCGGCAGCAGGTATTTCGGAACCTTGTGGCGGTGATAGAGCGCGGCCTGGGCGCCCCAGCAGATGTTGAAGCTGCTGAACACGTTCTTGGCCGCCCAGTCGAAAATCTCGCAGAGCTCGGGCCAGTATTTGACCTGCTCGAACTCCATCTCCTCCACCGGCGCGCCGGTGACGATGAGGCCGTCGAACTTTTCTTCCTTCACCTCGTTCCACGGCCGGTAGAACGCGGTCATGTGCTCGCGCGGCGTGTGCGTCGGGGTGTAGGTGGCCGTCGTCAGCAAGGTGAACTCGATCTGCAGCGGCGTGGCGCCGATCAGGCGCGCGAGCTGCGTCTCGGTCTTGATCTTCTCCGGCATCAGATTGAGCATCGCGATGCGCAGGGGGCGGATGTCCTGGCGGATCGCGTCGTGCTCGGAGATGATAACGACGCCCTCTTCCTGCAGCGTGCGGCCGGCGGGCAAATCGTCGGGAATCTTGATCGGCATCGGAACTCGGGGCGGCGGCCGGTTGATGCGGCCTCGGTGAACAAGGTGCGCGATAGCTAGGCAGCGCCGGGCGCGGCGTCAATGCCGCCGGAATGCACGATTCTTCTCCACAGGCTGTCTAAGCATTTGATTTCGCACCATCCGGCAGCAGTCCAGCGGGCGCTTCAGGCCCCCGCGTTAAGAATCTCTCAACCATTCGACCGCATTTTGCCCACCGTGCCCGGACACCGCGAATTCAGGCGGGGCAGCGGCATCGAGGGGCGATATGCAGGATCTCCGCCGCCGCTTCCGGCGCCGCTTTGCGATCATGGCCACGGCCGTGACGCTCGTGGTCGCGGTCGGCGTGGTGGTTCTGATCACCAATACGTACTGGGGCTTGCTGATGAGAGTCGGCGAGCGCCGCCACGGCGAGGTTGCCGCGGAATTCTATGCGGCGGCCACCGAGCGCTACGCCGACTTCCTCGCGGAGGCGCGCACGCTGCCGCCCGACGCCGTGCGCAGCCGGCCGGAAACGCTGCGCCTCTCCGAGCTCGCCAAGGTTCATGTCCGCGGCACGCGCGTCGTGCGCGTCGCGATCCACGATGTCCAGGGCCGAGTCCTGTTCTCGACCTCGCCCGAACAGATCGGAACCTACCCCGCCAATCGACGCGATCTCGATGCCGCGCGCGCCGGTCAAGCGACGGCGACGAGCATGAGCAGCGCTTCGTTCGAATCCATCGACGGCACCTCGTCCGACCGCAAGCTGGTCGAGAGCTTCGTTCCCGTCCGCGGCGGTGACAATTCGCAGGCGATCGTCTCGCTCTACAGCGACGCCACCGGCTATCACATCATCGTCCAGAACAGCCTGATCGTTCTGATGGTCGTCGTGGTCGGCGCGCTGTTCCTGGTGCTGGGCATGCTGATCTTCTACGTCGGCCGCGACCGCGTGCTGCAGGAGCAGCAGGCGCGGAACACGGCGCTGGCCGAAAGCGTGCGCAATGCCGAGGAGGCGAACCGCCTCAAATCCCGGTTCGTGGCGAGCATGGGCCACGAACTGCGCACGCCGCTCAACGCGATCATCGGCTTCTCGGAGGCCATGAAGCACCGCGTCTTCGGTCCGCTCGGCGCCGCGAAATACGACGAATACGCCAGCACGATCCACGACAGCGGCCGCCACCTGCTCGCCGTCGTCGACGACATTCTCGACATGGCGCGCATCGAGGGCGGCAAGGCCGTTCTGCACGAATCGGTGTTCTCGCTGCGCGCGGCGCTCGCGAATTGCGCGCAGCTTGTCGCCGCCGAAGCCGAGCGTAACGGCCAGCTTTTTTCGGCCCGCATCGCCGACGGCCTGCCGGCCGTGCGCGGCGACGAGGCGAAGATCAAACAGATCGTGCTCAACCTCCTGTCGAATTCTGTGCGCTACACGCCGCGCGGCGGCCGCGTGGGGCTCTCGGCCGAATGCTCGCCCGACGGCGCGCTGGTCATTACCGTGGCCGACAATGGTATCGGCATACCCGCCGACGCGCTCCAGCACGTGTTCGCGAAACCCACCGGCCGCTGCATCACCACCGGCG
>CAZUYG010000358.1:0-4498 GCA_964624265.1 uncultured Candidatus Odyssella sp. | reverse complement strand
CTTGCGGAATTCGGCGTTCTCGCGGGCGAGTTCGTCGAGCGCGGTCAGGCGCAGCTTCAGGCTTTCGATTTCGGATTTCAGTTCGGCGTTCTGGCGCTGGAGCTGCGCCGTGTCCTTGACCGAACCGAACCAGTCGGAAACCGCGCGGCCGGGCAGCGACAGCGCGTGGGCGACCGGGGCGATGGCATCGAGCAGGCCGGCACGCAGCTTGCCGGCCCAGGGCGACTCGACGCGGCCCAGCGCCAGCAATGCGAAGGCGGCGGCCAGCAGCAACAGAAACGCGAAGCGCTGCAGCCACAGGCGGACCAGCCACAGCCGGCCGGACGGTCTCGCGCGCGTCGCCACGTCGCTTCACCCTCCCCGTTGGCGCCTGCCGGCGCCTCTCTGCAACGGCGGCGGACGCGTGGGGGGCCGCGTCCGTGACCGTATGCGGGCTCAGATCTCGGTGATGAGCACCGATTTCAAATGCTTCAAGTCTTCGAGGCAGCGGCCCGTGCCGAGCGCAACGCACGACAGCGGGTCGTCGGCGATCGACACCGGCAGCCCCGTGGCCTGACGGATGACGTGATCGAGGTTCGAGAGCAGCGCGCCGCCGCCGGTGAGCATGATGCCCTTGTCGACGATGTCGGACGCCAGCTCGGGCGCCGTGTGCTCGAGTGCGTTCTTGACCGCTTCGATGATCTGCGCGACCGGCTCGGCCAGCGCCTCGGCGATCTGCGCCTCGGAAAGGATGAGCTCCTTCGGCACGCCGTTCATGAGATCGCGGCCCTTGACCGACATGAGCCGGCCCTCGCCCTCCTTTGGCATGCAGGCGGAGCCGATCTCCTTCTTGATGCGCTCGGCCGAAGTTTCGCCGATCAGCACGTTATGATTCCGGCGGATGTAGGCGATGATCGCCTCGTCCATCTTGTCGCCGCCGACGCGGACCGATCGCGAATAGACGATGCCGCCGAGCGAAAGCACCGCCACCTCGGTGGTGCCGCCGCCGATGTCGACGACCATCGAGCCGGTGGGCTCGGTGACCGGGAGCCCGGCGCCGATCGCGGCCGCCATCGGCTCTTCGACGAGATAGACCTTGCGCGCGCCGGCCGAGGCGCAGCTGTCGTGGATCGCGCGCCGTTCGACCGGAGTCGAGCCCGACGGGACGCAGACGATGATCTGCGGCGCCGCGAAGCTGCGCCGGTTGTGCACCTTCCGGATGAAGTGCTTGATCATCTCTTCGGCGACTTCGAAATCGGCGATGACGCCGTCGCGCAGCGGCCGGATCGCGTGGATGTTGCCGGGCGTGCGGCCGAGCATGAGCTTGGCTTCGTCGCCCACGGCGATGACTTGTCGTCGGCCCTGGACTTCCTTCAGCACGACGACCGACGGCTCGTTCAAGACGATGCCCCGGCCCTTCACGTAGACCAGCGTGTTCGCCGTCCCGAGATCGATCGAGATGTCGCTCGACAATAGGCCGAGAAAACCAGTCAGCATCCTTCGCCCCCTTGGCGTTGCGCGGGCGTACGTCCCATGCCGCCCGAATTCACAATGTCCGGGCGAAACGGCGGCATCATAGCGCCGCCGCTTCGCCCCGTCTGTCAGTGTTACGCCGTATTATGAAGAACCTTGCTTACGTACATCCTTAAGCATCCGTTTAGCGCGCCGCCGCCGTCATGGCGGGCGGCTCGCGCTTCTCCCGTTTTACGAGGAGTTTGTTGAGAGCATGCACATAGGCGCGGCACGACGCGACCAGCGTGTCGGCGTCCGCACCCTGCCCGTTGACGGTCTTGCCTTCTTCCTCGAGGCGGACCGTCACCTCGGCCTGCGCGTCGGTGCCGCCGGTGACGGCGTGCACCTGATAGAGCTGCAATACGGCCGTGTGCGGCACGAGCTTCTGGATCGCGTTGAAGATCGCGTCCACAGGCCCCTTCCCGCGCGCCTGCACGTTCTCGACCTTGCCGTCGATCTCGAGTTCGAGATCGGCGAGCTGCGGCCCCTTCGAGCCCGCGACGACCTGCAGCGAGACGAATTTGATCCGCTGGCTGGCGATGCTGCGCGAATCGTCGATCAGGGCGACGATGTCCTCGTCGAAGATCTCGCGCTTCTTGTCGGCGAGGTCCTTGAAGCGCTTGAAGGCCTCGTTGAGCTCCGCATCGTCGGGCTCGAAGCCGAGCTGCGCCAGCTTGTCCTTGAACGCGTGGCGGCCCGACAGCTTGCCCAGCACGATGTTCGACTTGGTGAGGCCGACGCTCTCGGGCGTCATGATCTCGTAGGTCGCCGCGTGCTTCAGCACGCCGTCCTGATGGATGCCCGACTCGTGCGCGAACGCGTTGGCGCCGACGATCGCCTTGTTGGGCTGCACCGGGAAGCCGGTGATCGTCGAGACCAGGCGCGAGACCTTGGTGATGTGCTCGGTCTTGACGCCGGTCTTGTAGGGCAGCGAATTCTGGCGCGTGCGCAGCGCCATCACGATCTCCTCGAGCGACGCGTTGCCGGCGCGCTCGCCCAGCCCGTTGATCGTGCACTCCACCTGGCGCGCGCCCGCCTTGACCGCGGCGAGCGAGTTCGCGACGGCGAGGCCGAGATCGTTGTGGCAATGCACCGAGATCACGGCCTTGTCGACGTTCGGCACGCGGTTCATCAGCATCTTGATGAGGTCCGCATACTCGTCGGGGATCGCGTAGCCGACGGTGTCGGGGATGTTGATCGTGCGCGCGCCGTGATGGATCGCGCTCTCGACGCAGCGGCAGAGGAAATCCGCCTCGGTGCGGCTGCCGTCCTCGGCCGACCACTCGACATCCTCGCAGAGATTGCGCGCGCGCTGCACCGAGCGGCCGACCGCCTCGAGCACCGCGTTGGGGCCCATCTGCAGCTTGTACTTCATGTGCAGCGGGCTGGTGGAGATGAACGTGTGGATGCGCGGCCGCTTGGCGTGCTGGAGCGCTTCCCAGTTGCGGTCGATGTCGCGGTCGGCGGCGCGCGAGAGGCCCGCGACCTGCGCGTTCTTGACGAGGCCGGCGATGGCCTTGACGGCCTCGAAATCGCCCTGCGACGAGATCGGGAATCCGGCTTCGATCACGTCGACGCCCATTTCGTCGAGCGCCTGGGCGATGCGGATCTTCTCGTCCATGTTCATCGCCGCGCCGGGCGATTGCTCGCCGTCACGCAGCGTGGTGTCGAAGATGATGACGCGGTTCGGGTCGCGCGATGCGGTCATAGTCATGTTCCTTGCACAAAGCGGGTTGTCCTTCGATCAGCGGCTTCGCCCCCTGAATGATCGCGCACGGCCCTTGGCCCGTGCCACGGTCGCATTCAGGGGCGAATAAGTCGAAGGAGTCCGCCGGCAAGCGCGAGGTCGCGCGACGCGGCATGGGCACGCGCGGCGGCACCGGCGCTGATCGCACCGGCGTTCGAAATCCGCATCTTGCCGCGCTGCACGCTCACGTTTTCCCCGCTCTTCGGGTCGAATCGCGGCGGAATCAATGCATTAGCATTATTGCGCCGCGTTCTTGAGTACAGATAACCGAACGCCGATTAACTTTCAATGATTTGCGCAGATTTCAGGCGGAAATTTCTTTGTTTTCCCCATGTCTTCACAGTATCGGCGCTTTGCACCGCACTATGAAAAATCCGGCCCGCGATTCAGCGCCACGGGATCGCGAGAAAATCGCGCGCATGCCACGGACGCGAGTCGCGCATGTACTCGATCGGCCGATAGGTTCCGAACAGCCGGTCCCACCAGTCGACGAGGACGCCGAAATTCTTGTCGCGCATGTCGAGGTTGTGGTGCAGCCGATGGACCGGCCGCTTCATCCAGAAGACGAGATCGGCGTTGGCGTGTTGGAGCTGATGCGAATAGGAAGCGAGCGCGGCGTAGATCAGCCCCCCCAGGGCCCAGCCGAAGCCGCTCGTCCAGGAAATCAGAAATCCGAACCAGCCGAGGATCGCCGCCCCGGTGCCGTAGTCGACGAAGTCGCGCAGGAACGTGCGCGCCTCGTTCATCTCGTGATGACGCCGGTGGCCTTCGGGGTGGAGGATTCCCCAATGCATCGCGCGATGGATGAAGTATTCGGCGAACGTCCCGAACACCAGCGCGCAGATCGCCGCGAGGACGAACTCAATCGCGCCCGGAAGCATGGCAAGGCTTCTCCGCAAACCGCCCGGCGAGTTTACTCCAGGCGGCCGGGCGGAACAACGGTCGGCGGACTGCCTAGTTCTTCGCCTTGTCCACCAGCCGGTTCTTGGCGATCCACGGCATCATCGCGCGCAGCTTTTCGCCGACCTGCTCGATCGGGTGTTCGGCGCAGGCACGGCGCATGGCCTTGAAGCTGGTCTGGCCGGCGCGGTTCTCGAGCACCCAGTCGCGCGCGAAGCGGCCCTGCTGGATGTCGGCGAGGATGCGCTTCATCTCGGCCTTGGTCTCGTCGGTGACCACGCGCGGGCCGCTGCGATACTCGCCGTATTCGGCGGTGTTCGAGATCGAGTAGTTCATGTTGGCGATGCCGCCCTCGTAGAT
>CAZUYG010000357.1:0-4500 GCA_964624265.1 uncultured Candidatus Odyssella sp. | reverse complement strand
CGCATGCGCAGCACCTGCATCATGCCGGGCGCGGACACGCTCGCCGACATGATCGGCGCGGTCGAGCGCGGCTACTATCTGAAACGCTCGTCGAACGGGCAGGCGGATCTCACCTCCGAGTTCATGTTCGGCGTCGTCTGCGGCTACGAGATCGTGAACGGCAAGCTCGGCCGCGCGATTCGCGACACGACGATCTCGGGAGTCGCGTTCGACGTGCTCCAGGCCGTGACGCATGTCGGCGACACGATGAATTGGTCGAACGGCGGCTTCTGCGGGAAGAAGACTGTGATTCCGGTCGGCATGGGCGGCCCCGCGATCAAGACGAAGCTCAGCATCGGGGGCCGCTGATGGACGCCGCGGAGCTCGATTTCGCGCGCGATGTGGCGGCGCGCGCCTGCGCCGCCGGCGCCGACTCCGCGCAGGCGGCGCTCGCCCGCGACGAGCAGCTGGAAATCTGCTTCGACATGAAGCGGCTCACCTTGTTGCGCACGACCGAGCAGGACACGACCGCGCTCTCCGTCTTCAAAGGCGGGCGCAAGGGCAAGGCGGCGATCACCGGCCGCGGCGACGACGCGGTTGCGGCCGGCATCGCCGAAGCGCTCGCCGCGGCCGCGGGCGCGCCGCCCGATCCCGCCAATGCCATCGCCGAGGCCGCCGCGCGGCCGCCGAGCGTTCACGGGCCCGCCGCAGCCGACCGCGACGGCATGATCGGCAACGCGCTCGCGCACATCGCGGCGGTGGCGCGCGAGTTTCCCGCTGTCGTCAGCCGCGAATCCTATCACCGATTCCTGCGCACGCGCGCGAGCTTCGCCAATTCCGCCGGCCTCGTGCAGCAGGAGACGCGCGCGCGCTATTCCTTCGTCACGATGTTCTCCGCGCGCCGCGGCGGCCGCTCGACCTCGCTCAACTACACCTACGCCAGCGCCTACGCGCCGTTTCCGAGCCTGATGGAGGTCGGCACCTTGCGCCGCCTCTACGCCGAGGCCGAGCGTTCGTTCGATCCGCAGCCCGCGCCCGGCAAGTTCGTCGGCGACCTCGTGATCGGGCCCGAGGTGCTCGGCGACCTCGTGCTGGGGCCGCTCGCGGGCGCGCTTGGCGGCTACGGCCTCATGTCCGGCACCAGCCCCTATAAGGACAAGAAGGGCGCGCTCATCGCGCATCCCTCGTTCAGCCTGCTCAACCGGCCCGCCGCCGCGCATTTTCCCGAGGGGCGGGATTTCGACGGCTACGGAATTCCGACACAGGATCTCGACGTGATTCGCGACGGCGTGCTCCAGGATTTCCTGGTCGATTTCTACATCGCGAAGAAACTCGGACTGCGGCAGACGGCCGGTGTTCAGGCCTTCGTCGTGCCGCCCGGAACGAAATCCGAGGCGGAACTCGTCGCCGAAACCGAGCGCGGCATTCTCCTCGCCCGCTTCTCGGGCGGCATGCCCAACGACAACCTCGACTTCAGCGGGATCGCCAAGAACTCGTTCTACATCGAGAACGGCAAGATCAAGCATCCGCTCGCCGAAACGATGATCTCCGGCAATCTGCGCGATCTTCTCATGTCGATCCGGGGCATCTCGCGGGAAACGGTCGATTCGGGCTATGCGCGCCTGCCGGCGATCGCCGCCGGCGGCGTCACGATCCACGGGCGGCCATAGCGCGCGTGTCGGCCCGGCGTCTGGCGCTTGCGCTTTGCCGCGCGGCGCGCATTCTACGCGCATGATCCCCATCAACGACCGCATCGCCATCGACGAACGCGAGATCGAGGAGACGTTCGTGCGCGCCTCGGGCCCGGGCGGGCAGAACGTCAACAAGGTGTCGAGCGCGGTGCGGCTGCGTTTCGACGTGCGGCGCTCGCCGAGCCTGCCGCACGCGGTGAAGGAGCGCCTCGAACGGCTCGCGGGCAGCCGCATGACCGGCGAGGGCGTGCTGATCATCAACGCGCAGCGTCACCGCACGCAGGAGCGCAACCGCGCCGACGCGCTGGAGCGGCTGGTGGCGCTGGTGCGAGAGGCCGCGATCCCGCCGGTGCCGCGCCGCGAAACGAGGGTTCCGCACGGCGAGCGGCGCCGCCGGCGCGACAGCAAGCGGCGCCGCGGGCTCGTCAAGAAACTGCGCGGCGGCGTCGGCGACGACGCGTGATCCGTGCGCCGGCCAGTGTGAACCGCTTCACCGCAACACGGTGAACGCGTTCACTGCGGCGGGCGACGGCTTCCTTCATAAGGGCGTCAGGTGGGCCGGACAGGGCCCCTCGGCCAACCCTTACGATAGGACCTCGCCATGAAGATCAAGCTCCTTTCCCTCGCCGCGGTCGCGGCGCTCGCGCTCGGCGCGGGCTCGGCGAACGCGCTCACGCCCGCCGCGCCGGGCAGCGACATCGGCCCGCAAATCTCGACCGACGACAGCAGCGTCGTGCAGGCCGGCTACTACTGGCGCTACCGCGAATTCTGGAAGGGGCGCTGCAAGTTCAAGACGCTCTACGTCACCAACGGCTACCGCTGGGCCTATCGCTACCGCTATCGTTGCATCTAAGCGGAGCGGCCCCGGAACCGGAGCGGCCCGTCTCCTGCGAGGCGGGCCGCTTTGCTTCGTACGCTATTTTTCCGTGAAGCCCTTCCTGGCAGCCAGCGCGCGGACTTCGGCGGAGCGGAGATTGGCGAGGAACGCCCTGGCCGCGTCGGCGTCGCGGGCCTTGGTCGTGGCGGCGGCCTGGTAGATCGTGACCTTCTGAAGCTCGGGCGGCAGCGGCCCGACCAGAACCACGCCTTTGACCGGAAGGATCTCGGTGATCTGGTGGACGGCGAGCTCCGCCTCGCCCTTGGCGACCAGTTCGGCCACGAAACCGCCCGGCAGCGTTTTGCTCTTCGGTTTCATCTCGGCGGCGATGCCGAGCTTCTCCATGACCGCGGCGAAATGGCGGCCGCTGGTGCCGCGCGTGGGGTCGACAAAGGCGACCGATTTCGCGGCCAGCAGAGTCTTCTTGAATGCCTCGGTCGTCGCGATGTCCGGTCGCGGCGCGCCTTCTTTCACCGCGACGCCCATGGCGACGCGGCCCACTTCGGTGACGGTGGCGGCCGCCGTCCAGCCCTTGGCGGCGGCCTCGCCCATGCCCTCGGCGGAGAGCACGACGATGTCGCGCTGCTCGCCGTCGGCGAGGCGCTTCAGGATCGGCCCGACCGGCGTGTAGTCGATGACGATCCGGTGGCCGGTCTTGCGCTCGAATTCCGGGATCGTGTCGGCGATCACGGCTTTCGCGGCGCCGGCCGAGAGTATGCGCAGCTCGGCGGCGCCGGCGGGCAAAGAGAAGAGGGCGGCGGCGCACAGCGCGCCGAGGGCGAGGCGTTTCGTCATGAAGGAACTCCCGAAGCGGCGGAGCGGGTGCATGCGCCGTCTGTTGCGCAGGCGACTATAGCCGATGGGGCGCGGCCCGGCTCGGCACACGCGCGTGAACGCCGGCGATTTGCCATTGCCGGCGCCGGGCCTATTCTCTACCCCGGCAGCCACGACGGGCCGGCCCGCAACGACCGCGCAGGACGGCCCGCCGGGGATCATCGGCAGGCGGCAGCGGTGGACGACCAGGCGAAACCCGGACACGAGAAGGAAGCGCGCGCGATCGAGGCGCTGCGCCGCGAACTGGCCGCGGAGCGCGCGCGGTTCGCCGATTTCGCCTCGATCGCGTCGGATTGGTGGTGGGAGATGTCCGCCGATCTGCGCTTCAGCTATTTCTCCGACCGTTTCGAGCGCGTGTTCGGCATCCCGCCGGCGTCCGTGATCGGCAAGCGCCGCGAGGAGCTGAACCGTGCCGACTACGACGATCCCAAATGGCGGCAGCATCTCGCGCAGCTCGAGGCGCGCGAGCCGTTCCGCCATTTCGAGACGACGTTCGTCGACGGCGCCGGGGTCACCCGTCATGTGACGATCAGCGGCCTGCCGATCTTCGACGAGGCGGGCGCGTTCCTCGGCTATCGCGGGATCGGCGTCGACCGCACCGACATCAAGCGTCACGAGGCCACGTCGGCGCAGCGCACGCAGGTGCTCGAGGCCACGCTCGAGAACCTCGAGGACGGCGTTGGCCTGATCGACAAGAACCTGCGCGCGATCGCGTTCAACCGGCGCCTGTTCGAGTTCCTCGACCTGCCTTACGCCGCGTTCAGGCCGGGCGACCCGCTCGAGAAGATTTTGCGTGGCCTCGCGGCGGCCGGCGAGTACGTGGGCGAGGATCCGGAGGAGGCGGTCCAGCGCCGGCTCGCCCTTTCCCGCAACCCGAGGCCCGTGATTTTCGAGCGATCGACGCCGACCGGCCGCATTCTCGAGGTCCGCACGACGCCGATTCCGGGCGGCGGCTTCGTGCTGCGGTACATCGACGTGACCGAGGCCCGCCGGCGCGACGCCGCGATCCACCAGACGCAGAAGATGGAGGCGGTGGGCCAGCTCACCGGCGGCATCGCGCACGATTTCAACAATCTTCTGACCGTCATCATCGGCAGCGCCGAACTGCTGCGCGAAACG
>CAZUYG010000356.1:0-4500 GCA_964624265.1 uncultured Candidatus Odyssella sp. | reverse complement strand
TGGCCCTGATCGGCCGCAACAGCCGCGAATGCACGGGCGCCGAAGGCAAGGTCGCCATCGAGAAGCTGGTGCAGCGCCTCGCGGCCACCGTCGAGACGCGCTACAGCTTCAACGTCGTCGTCGTCGACAACGCGCTCGTCAACGCATTCGCGGCGCCCGCGGGCTACATCGTCGTGTTCCGCGGCCTGATCGACAAGGCCAGCTCGGGGGAGGAAGTGGCCGGCGTGCTCGCGCACGAGATGGGCCACGTGATCGAGCGCCACGGCACCGAGGCGCTGATCCGGCAGCTCGGCATGAGCGCCATCTTCGGCGCGATGCTCGGCGACGCCTCGGGCATCGGCTCGACCGCGGCCGACATCGGCTCGCAGCTCGCCGTTCTCTCCTATGGGCGCGCGGCCGAGCGCGAGGCGGACTCCGTCGGCGTCGACATGCTCAACCGCGCCGACATCCGCGGCGCCGGCCTCGTCGGCTTCTTCCGGCGCATCGGCAAGGAGACCGGCGACGACGGCAAGGGCCTGTTGCGCTATCTCGGCACGCACCCGCCGACCGGCGAGCGCGCCGCCGACATCGAGTCGCGCGCCGTCGGCCGCGGCGACGCGATGACCGCCGCCGAATGGCAGGCGCTCCGCGCGATGTGCCCGCCGGGGCGGTGAGGCGGCCGCGGCCCTGGGCCGGTTGACACCGTCCCGCCCTTGCCGCAAAACCCGCCCCTCAGCATACAAATTGAGACCGGCCAACGGCCACGCTCGGGGGCGATCGGCCGTACATTGGCAAGGAGACGGCTTCGATGGCGGACTACAACCAGGCGACCTACGACACGGTGGCGGACATCATCGCCGAGGTCAGCTCCATCGACCGCGCCAGCATCTCGCCCGATTCGCACGCCATCAACGATCTCGGCATCGACAGCCTCGACTTTCTCGACGTCACGTTCGCGATCGACAAGAAATTCGGCATCAAGATGCCGGTCGAGAAGTGGATGGAAGACGTGAATGAGGGCCGCGCCAAGGCCGAGGAATTTTTCGTCATGCGCAATCTCGTGCGCCGCATCGAAGAGCTGGTCGCGCAGAAGGCGACGGCCTGATCGCACCGCGTGACGCCGCGCCATGCGGCTCGAGCACTTCCAGCTCATCGACCGGGTCGAACGGCTCGACCGCGACGGCAAGTCCATCCTGTGCCGGTGCCTCGTGCCGACCGAGTCCACGGTGTTCGATGGACATTTCCCGGGCCATCCGCTGTTGCCCGGCACGCTGATGATCGAAGCCATCGCGCAGGCCAGCGGCCTTCTCGTTCTGGCGCTGCACGATTTCCGCCGCATGCCGCTTCTCATCGGCGTGGACAAGGCGCGCGTGCGCGGCATGGTGAAGCCGGGCGCCTCGCTTGAAGCCGAGGGCCGCCTCGTGCAAGAAGGCGGGGGCTACGTGGCCGCGGAAGGCCACCTCACCCTCGGGGGAAAACGGGTCGCCGAGGCCGAAATCAGGCTCGGCACGCTGCCGTTCCCCTCGGAATCCCTGCGCGGCGAGGCGCGCAAATTCGCCCGGGAGACCGGGCTGATTTGACGCCGCAACGCGCGGGCCGACCAGGGCAAAGAATGGCGCGCGAAGTCTGGATCACCGGTTACGGCCTGCTCTCCCCGCTCGGCGAGACGCCCGAGGCCTGGTTCGCGGCATTGGCGGACGCGGCCCGGTGGCGCGCCAGCGTGGACGCCGCGGCCTGCGCGCCGTTTCCGATCCATCCGATCGGCGCCTACGCGCTTGAAAAGCAGGTGCCGAAACCCGGCGATCAGCGCGCGATGGGTCCTTTGATGCAGTACGGCGCCTATGCCGCCGGCCTCGCGCTCGAAATGGCGGGCATCAAGGGCAACGCCGCCCTGCTCCAGGAGACGCATCTCGTGGCCGCATCGGGCGGCGGCGAGCGCGACTGGGAACTCGACAAGCAAATTCTCGCCAAGCTCGAGGGCGCCAACGATGGCGGCGCCCTGCTCAACCAGCAGCTTTCCGACGGATTGCGCCCGACGCTGTTTCTCGCCCAGCTTCCCAACCTGTTCGCCGGCAATATCTCGATCATTCACGGCGTCTCGGGATCGAGCCGCACGTTCATGGGCGAGGAAGCCGCCGGCCTCGACGCGCTGCGCGTCGCGTTCCGGCGCTGCGCCGCCGGCCAGGGCGACATCTTCCTCGTCGGCGCCGCCTACAATGCCGTGCGGCCCGATCTGCACCAGCAATACCATGCCGGCGGAATCCTGCTGACCGGCGCGTGGCGGCCGCTCTGGCACCGGCCCGAAGCCGGCGTCTGCCTCGGCTCGTCGGGCGCGTTCGTCGTGCTCGAATCGAAAGAGCGCGCGATGGCACGCGGCGCCAAGCCGCGCGCGCGGCTGCTCGCGGTCGAGTCCGAGCGCACGGCGCGCAAGCCCGGTGCCGCCGCGAAGATCGCCGAAGGCTCGTTCGCGCGCATCCTGCCGCAGACGAAACCGGGCACGCTCGCGGTCTTGAGCGGCGCCTCCGGCCGCGGCAGCATCACGCACGAAGAGCGCGAATTCCTCGCCGCGATCGCGGGCGATACGGGGCTTCCGGTGCGCGGCACGGCCGCGGCGTTCGGACATGCGATGGAAAGCGCGCCGCTGCAGAACGTGGCGCTGGCCGTGGCGGCGCTGGAGCGCGGCGCGCTGTTTCCGCCGCTCGAACCCGACGAGCCGATCGAAACGGAGTTCGACGGCGCGCTGCGGCAGGTCCTGGTCACGAGCTGGGGCCACGCGAAGGGCGAAGGCATGGTTCTGCTGGAGGCGATCGATGGCTAGAGACGCGGGCAAACCCATCGCGGTGACCGGCATCGGCATGATCACTTCGCTCGGCGTCGGCGTCGCCGAGAACTGGCGGCGCCTCACGGCCGGGGACTCCGGCATCCACCGCATCACGCGCTTCCCGATCGACGGCCTGCGCACGACGATCGCCGGCTCGGTCGATTTCATGCACGACGAGCCGATCACGATTCCATCGCACAGCTACGTGATGGCCGACCGCGCGGTGGCCGAGGCGCTGGCCATGGCGGGCATGGCCGGACAGGACTTTCCGGGCGAGCTCGTGCTGGCGGCGCCGCCGATCGAGCACGACTGGGCGACGCGCCGCGCGCTCTCCGCGCGCCTCGGCTGCGGCGAGAACAACCCCTACAGCCCCGGGCGCCCGATTCAGATGCCGTCGCCCGAGCTTTCGCCCTATTACGAAGATTTCCTGAACGGCACGCTCGCGGAGCGCCTTGCCGAGAAATACCGCGTGTGCGGCTCGCCGATCACGCTCACCACCGCCTGCGCCTCGGGCGCCACGACGATCCAGCTCGGCGTCGAGGCGATCCGGCGCGGCGACGCGCCCGCCGCGCTCGCGGTCGGCACCGACGGCTCGATCAGCGAGGAGACGGTGATCCGCTTCTCGCTGCTCTCCGCGCTCTCCGCCAAGAACGAGGAGCCGACCAAGGCCTCGCGGCCGTTCTCGAAGAACCGCGACGGCTTCGTGATGGCCGAAGGCGCCGCGGCGCTGGTGCTCGAGGACCCCGAGCATGCGAAGGCGCGCGGCGCCGCGATCCTCGGCTATGTGCGCGGCGTCGGCGAGGCCGCCGACACGTTCCATCGCACGCGCAGCCATCCGAACGGCCAGGCCATCATCCGCAGCATGCAGGGCGCGATCGAAGATGCCGGCCTGCAGGCGGCCGACGTCGGCTACATCAACGCGCACGGCACCGGCACGCCCGAGAACGACAAGATGGAGCATTTCGGCATCGTCAACGTTTTCGGGGCCGAGGGGGCCAAGAAGGTCGCCGTCAGCTCCAACAAATCGATGGTCGGACACTGCCTCACCGCCGCCGGAGCCGTGGAAGCCGCTTTCACGCTCTTGACGCTCCGCGACGGCATCCTGCCGCCGACGATCAATTACGAGATCCCCGACCCCGCCATCCAGCTCGACGTCGTGCCGAACCAGGCGCGCAAGCAGAAGGTGGCGTTCGCGCTGTCCAATTCGTTCGGCTTCGGCGGCCAGAACGTGAGCCTCGTTTTCGCGGCGGCCTGATGCCGGCGGCCCGCTTCTCTCGCGACCCGGCCGGTCTCACATACCTTTCAACGACAATTCGCGGCAGACACTGACGCCATGCGCGCACTCCGCCTGATCAAGGAAGAACAGCTCGAATTCGGCGAGATCCCCGATCCGCCGGCGCCCGGCGCGCACGAGGTGCTCGTGCGCGTGCGCGCGGTCTCGCTGAACCACATCGATCTGTTCGGCCTGCGCGGCATGGCCTTCGCGAAGCGCAAGCTGCCGCTGGTCGTCGGCGTCGAGTGCTCGGCCACGGTCGAGCGCCCCGGCGCGGCCGTCTCGGGTTTCCGCGAGGGCGACAACGTCGTCGTCTATCCCGGCCTGTTCTGCGGCACCTGCCCGGCTTGCAAGGCGGGACGCGAGAATCTCTGCGAGAGCATCTCGGGCATCATGGGCTTCCACATCGACGGCATGGCGCGCGAGC
>CAZUYG010000355.1:0-4502 GCA_964624265.1 uncultured Candidatus Odyssella sp. | reverse complement strand
CGACTTCTCGCTGGCGACCCGGCCGGGCGGCGACGTGCTCGAATTCCATATCCGCCTCGTGCCGGGCGGCGCGGTCACGCCCTACGTGGCGGAAACGCTGGCGCCGGGCGAACGGGTGCGCGTGGTCGGGCCCTACGGCAACGCGTTCTATCGTCCGCGCCACACGGGGCCGATTCTCGCGCTCGCCGGCGGCTCGGGCCTCGCGCCGATCAAGAGCACGGTGGAGGAAGCGCTGGCGCGCGGCGCGAAGCAGCCGATCCACCTCTATTTCGGCGCGCGCACCGAGCGCGACGTCTATCTCGAGGCGCATTTCCGCGCGCTGGCGGCGCAGCATCCGAATCTGAAATTCGTGCCGGTGCTGTCGGAGCCGGACGCGCCCACGCAGCGGCGCACCGGCTTCCTCTCGGAAGCGATCGGCCAGGATTTTCCGGACTTCGATGGCTTCAAGGCCTATCTCGCCGGACCGCCGATCATGGTCGAAACCTGCACGCAGGTGCTGAAGCGGCGCGGGCTGGCGCGGCAGAACTGCCACGCCGACGCGTTCTACACCGAAGCCGACAAGGCGAAACTGGAAGGCGGAGAATGAGCGGATTGCTCGAGGGCAGGGTGGCCATCGTCACCGGCGGCGCGCGCGGCATCGGGCGCGCGATCGCCGAAGGTTTCGTCCGCGAGGGCGCCAGGGTGCTCGTCGCCGACAGCGGCACGGGCATCGGCGGCGAAGGCGCGGATCCGTCGGTCGCCGAAGCCGCCGCCAAGGCGCTCGGCGCCTCCGCTGCCGCATGGCCCGAAAGCGTCGCCAGCCCCGGCGCCGCGAAGGCGCTGGTCGATCTCGCGCTGCGCCGCTTCGGCGGCCTCGACATCGTCGTCAACAATGCCGCGATCATCCGCGACGCGTTCGTCTTCAAGGGCGATCCGCGCGATTGGGATGCGGTGATCCATACCAATCTCAACGCCGCCTATTATCTCGTGAACGCCGCCACGCCGGCGATGCGCGAGCAGCACAAGGCCGGCCGTCCGAAGCCCGGCGCCGGCTATGGCTGGGGCCGCATCGTCAACATCGGCTCCACGGCGGGGCTCTATGGCAATTACGGCCAGGCGGCCTATGCCGCCGCGAAAGCCGGCCTGTTCGCGCTCACGCGCATCGCGGCGATGGAAATGGCGCGCTCGGACACGACGGCGAATTTCGTGATCCCGTTCGCGCACACGCGCGTCACCGATTCGATCAAGCCGGCCAACGACGCGCAGGCCAGCTACAAGGCCCGCGCGATGCGGGTCGACGCGCGCTACGTCGCCGATCTCGTCACGGCCCTGTGCGCGGAAACCGGCCGCAAGGTCACCGGGCAGGTGCTCGGCGTGCGCGGCCGCGAGCTCTTCCTGTTCGCGCAGCCGCGCCCCGCCGTCCGCCTCGCATTGGAGAAAGACGAGTGGTCGGTCGCCCGGCTCGGCGAAGCGTTTGCGCGCGAGCTCGCGCCGCTGATGACCGATCTCACGACCGATCTCGAGCACTTCAACACCGAACCGCTCGTCTGACGCGGTTTCGCTCCACCGGCACAGGAGAACGACCATGACCGAAGCCCCGCAAGTCGCCACCGCCGACGCGCTGCGCAGCGCGCCGGAGGAATTCCAGACCGCGTGCAAGAAGATCGTGATCAGCCATGCGATCAACGAGCTCTACGGCAGCCGCGTGTTCGACGAGCCGGCGATCGCGCTGGCGCCCACGCCCTACGCGAAATGGCTGATCTGCCGCGTCGCGATGGAGGAATACGGCCATCACTGGCGCTTCTTCGAGCTGGGCCGCGAAATGGGCATCGCGCCCGAGAAGATGCTGCCGGAAAAGACGAACAAGAAGCCGCTCAACATCTTCGCGCTGCCGCTCGAAAGCTGGGAGCAGTTCTGCATGATCAAGGCGATCGGCGATCTCGCCGAGATCCTGCAGGTGGAAGACCTCATCCACTGCACGTTCCTGCCGCTGCGCAACCTCGCGCGCATGACGATGCCCGAGGAGCGCTTCCACTCCGAATTCGGCATCGAGATGTGCGAAGACATCATCGCGAAGCAGGGCGACAAGGCGAAGGCCAAGCTGCAGCGCTATCTCGACGCGCTGTTTCCCGAGATGGTGAAATTCTTCGGCGGCGCGGATTCGAAGAACAACGCGATCTACCGGAAATGGGGCATCAAGAAGCGCAGCAACGAAGAAATGCGCGAAGACTACATCCGCCGCGCCAAGGAGCTGGTGGAGGGACGGTTCGGCCTCAAGCTGCCGGCGGTGCACTGAGTCCGGCGGGCCATTTCCGAAATCCATGCTTTGCTCCATAGTCGCGCCCGCGCGCGCCGGCGGGTGATTGTCCCCGCACGCGCCGCTGGGTGGCGACGGCACGGCGCGGCATGGGGGACAAAGGCAACGGCGACACGCGAACCAGGCGTCCGCAGGAGGCGCCCTCGCCGGCGCGCTCCGAGCCCCCGGTAGCGCCCGCGCCGGGGCCCGAGAGCGCGTCCGCGGCGTGCGATCCGGCGGCGCTCCCCGTTCCGCCCGCCCGCGAGCCTCCGGGCAGCACGCCGCCGCTGCATTCGGGCTTCCGCGAGGCGTTCGCGCTGCTCGTCGATCTGCGCGGGTCGCCGAGAACGTGGATCGCGCTGATCCTGGCCGCGGGCGTCCTCGCGGTCATCATCGTCAACATGATCGCCCAGGTGCGCCTCAACACCTGGCAGGGCGACTTCTTCAATGCGATCGAGAAGAAGGACCTGCCCGGCGTCGGCCGCCAGCTGCTCATCTTCCTGCCGATCGCCGGCGTGCTGCTCTGCCTCGTCGTCGCGCAAACCTGGATGCACGAGATGCTGAAGGTCCGCATCCGGGCCACGGTGACGAAACGCCTGCTCGATATGTGGCTCGCGCCGCGCCGCGCCTACCGGCTCGGCGTCACGTCCGCGCTCGGCGTCAATCCCGATCAGCGCATGCAGGAGGACGTGCGGCACCTCGCGGAGCTCACGGCCGATCTCGGCATCGGTTTCGTTCATCACGTGCTGCTGCTCGGCACCTTCATCGGCGTGCTCTGGGTGCTGTCGTCGGGCATCGCGATTCCGGTCGGCGGCGGCGAGTCGGTCGTGGTCCCGGGCTACATGGTGTGGGCGGCGCTGCTCTATGCCGGCGCCGGCTCGTGGCTGGCCTGGCGCATCGGCCGGCCGCTGATCCGGCTGCACGTGCAGCGCTACGAAAAGGAGGCCGAATTCCGCTTCGGCCTCGTGCGCATCAGCGAAAGCGCCGAGGCGGTGGCGCTTTACGGCGGCGAGCGCGACGAACGCCGCTATATCGACACGACGTTCGACGGCGTGCTGCTCGCGATGCGCCGCGTCGTGTTCGCGATCGCCAGGCTCACCTGGATCACCTCGGGCTATGGCTGGATCGCGATCGTGGTGCCGACCGTCGTGGCGCTGCCGGGCTATTTCTACGGCGGGCTCACGCTCGGCGGGCTGATGATGGTGGTCGGCGCATTCAATCAGGTACAGCAGGCCCTGCGCTGGTTCGTCGACAATTACGCGAGGATCGCGGATTGGCGCGCCTCGCTGCACCGCGTCGTCGTCTTCGACGAGGCGCTGAAAGCGCTCGACGAAGACGAGCCGCCGGAAACGCGCATCGAAACCCGTCCGCATCCCGAGGGCCGTCTGGCATTCCGCAATGTCAGCGTCCTGCTGGCCGATGGCCGCGTGCTGATCAAGGAGGCCACCACCGAGATCGGCCCCGGCGCCCGCGTGCTCATCGTCGGCGAATCGGGGTCGGGCAAGAGCACGCTGTTCCGCGCCGTCGCCGGCCTGTGGCCCTGGGGCAGCGGCACGATCCTGCTGCCGCCGCGCGAGCAGATGATGTTCCTGCCGCAGAAACCCTATCTGCCGCTCGGCACGCTGCGCACGGCGCTCGCCTATCCGTCCGCGCCCGAGGCATTCACCACCGCTGCGCTGTGCGCGGCCCTGAACCGGGTGCATCTGGCCGAATTCGCGCCGCTGCTCGACCGCGAAGAGCGCTGGGACCGCCTGATGTCGGTGGGCGAGCAGCAGCGCCTCGCCTTCGCCCGCCTGCTGCTGCAGAAGCCGCGCTGGGTCTTCCTCGACGAGGCCACGGCGGCGCTCGACGACGAGAACCAGGCGCGGGTGATGTCGCTCTTCGACAACGAGCTCAAGGACTCCACGCTGATCAGCATCGGCCACCGCGCCGGCCTCGAGCGCTATCACACGCGCACGCTCGAGCTGGCCGAATCGCATGGCGAGCGGCTCACGCTGCGTACGCGCGAGCCGGGGCGGCCGAAAAGCCGCCTGTTCCACCGCCTGCGCACGATGCTGCCGGGCCGCGCGCGAAAGAGCGAAAGCGGGACCTGACGATCGCGGACCGCGGCGGGGTGTGATCCGGTTCATGAATGGCGGGTGAACGGCTTCACTGCGGGCGGGGGCGGGTTTCGGCATAGTCCGCGTCAGATGAGGCGACGAACACGGACGCCTCGATGGATCAACCC
>CAZUYG010000354.1:0-4510 GCA_964624265.1 uncultured Candidatus Odyssella sp. | reverse complement strand
GCGCAGGTCGAGGATGTAGAACTTGTTGATCCAGGGCGGCACGATCAGCAGCGGCCGCTTGGCCACCGTCGGCGTCGTCGGCTCGTATTGCAGCAGCTGGATCAGGTCGTTCTGGTAGACGACCTTGCCCGGCGTCACGGCGATGTTCTTGCCGACCTCGAACGCCTCGTAGTCGGTCATCTTGATCGCGAGGCGGCCCTTGCCGCGCTCGATGTCGTCGAGCAGGTTTTTGAGGCCTTTGATCAGGTTCTCGCCCTTGGTATCGATCGTCGCGCGCACCACCTCGGGGTTGGTCAGCGCGAAATTCGAGGGCGCCATCGCGTCGATGAACTGCTTCGTGTAGAACTCGATCTTGTGCTTCGTCTTCTCGTCGAGGCCGTTCGTCTCGCCGGCGGCGTTCTCGATCGTGCGCGCGGCGAGCAGATAGCTCTGCTTGATGAAGTCGAACGCCACGTTCTCCGACCAGTCGCGGTCCTTGAAGCGCCGGTCGCTGGGGGAGGGCTCGATCACCGGCTTGGCCTCGGCCTGCTCGAGGCCCCAGAAGCGCCGCACCGAGCTGCTCCAGAGCTGCATGTAGTCCTGCCAGAACGCCGCCTGCATCTCCCACAGTTTCTGCGGGTTCTGCACCAGATGGGCGGTCATCTGGGTGAACGCATGGGCGACGTTGAGCGGATCCGGGTTCTCGGCCGTATCCGCGGCGTGGCGCTGGAGATAATCCGCCATCACCTTGCGGGTGCGCTCGGCCAGCTCGGCCAGCTCCTGCGGCGTGATCGTCGGTTCGGGGGACTGCTGTTGATCGGCCATTTACGCTTCCTCTATAACCGCTCGTCGCCCACGACAGCGCGCCGCCCGGCCTGGGCGTGAGGTGTTTCTCGCGGTTGCTGACCTGTATATAAGACTGCTCATCCGGTACGCAAATTGGCCAAAATGCTGGATTTTGTGACGAAACCGCGCAATCCGGCCGGCTGGCGGCCGTTGGGAGGGCTCGAAGCGATGCGTTATGCGATACCGAGGCGTTGGGCTGCCATGGGCGCCCTGCTGACCGCCCTGGTGGCCGTATCCGGCTGCTCGTGGGTGCGCGACGTGACCGGCTGGGGCGAGGAAGAGGCCAAGGGTCCGCAGCCCCCGGGCCTCCAGCAGCCCTATCCGAACCTCGCCACGGTGCCGAACAAGGCGCCGAACACCGGGACGACGCGCGAACGCCTCCAGATCGAAGAGGGCCTGCTCGCCGACCGCCAGAACGCGCGCCACGTAAACGGGCCAGTGGCGGGACCCGACCGGCCGTCGTCGCTGCCGCCCGATCCCGGGGTGCGCACCGCGATCATCGATCCGAGCCGCCGCGCGGCGCCCGGGCCGCGCACGGCCTCTGCCCAGCCGCAGGCCCCGCAGGCGCCGCGCCTCGGGCCCGGCGGTGCCGTGGGCTCGGTCGCCTATCGCCCCGGTTCCGCCTCGCTGCCCGAGGGCAGCGGCCGCGTCATCGTGCGCGCCGCCGAATTCCAGCGCCGCCTCGGCGGCACGATCGTCGTCGTGGGACACGCCGCCAAGTCCGAGGGCGACGATGCCACGCGGCGCTCGCTCGCCCAGCAGCGCGCGAACAACGTCGCCAACGGGCTGCTCAATCTCGGCGTGCAGCGCGACCAGATTCGCGCCGGCGCCGGCGCCGGCGACGCGAGCCGCGTCGACATCGCCATCCAGCCGGCCCGCTGATCCGCTTTTCCCCGTCCTGCACTGCCGAACGCCATGTCCAGCGAATTTTACCGCCTGAAGCGCCTGCCGCCTTACCTCTTCGCCGAAGTCAACGGCATGAAGGCCAAGGCGCGCGCCGCCGGCGAGGACATCATCGATCTCGGCATGGGCAATCCGGATACGGCCACGCCGAAGCACATCGTCGACAAGATGATCGAGGCGGTGCAGGACCCCAAGACGCACCGCTATTCGAGCTCGCGCGGCATCCCCGGCCTGCGCCGCGCGATCGCCGCCTATTATCAGCGCCGTTTCGGGGTGAAGATCGATCCCGAGAAAGAGGCGGTGGTGACGCTCGGCTCGAAGGAGGGCCTCGTCAATCTCGCGCAGGCGATCACCGAGCCCGGCGACGTGATTCTGGTGCCGAGCCCGACCTATCCGATCCACACCTACGCGTTCATGATCGCCGGCGCGGCGATCCGCCAGCTGCCGTTCACGCCCGAGCACAGCGAGGCCGATCTGCTGGCCTCGCTCGAGCGCGCCGTGCGCCATTCGGTGCCGAAGCCGCTCGCGCTCGTGCTGTGCTTTCCGGCCAATCCCACGGCGCGCACCTGCGGCCTCGATTTCTACCGCCAGGTCGTCGAATTCGCGAAGCGGCACGGCATCTACGTCATTTCCGATCTCGCCTATTCGGAGCTCTATTTCGACGGGATCGCGCCGCCCTCGATCCTCGAAGTGCCCGGCGCCAAGGACGTGGCGATCGAGATCCAGTCGTTCAGCAAGACCTATTCGATGGCCGGCTGGCGGATGGGCTATGCCGTCGGCAACCCGAAGCTCGTCGGCGCGCTCGCGCATGTGAAATCCTACGTCGATTACGGCGCCTTCACGCCGATCCAGGTGGCGGCGACGGCGGCGTTGAACGGCCCGCAGGAGTGCGTCGACGAACTGCGCCGAGTGTATCGCGAGCGCCGTGACGTTCTCGTGAAAGGGCTCGAGGCTGCGGGGTGGGAGATTCCGAGCCCCTCGGCTTCCATGTTCGCGTGGGCGCCGCTGCCGGCCGCGTTCCGCCACCTCGGCTCCAACGAATTCGCGAAGCTGCTGCTCAAGGAAGCGAAGGTCGCGGTCTCGCCGGGGATCGGGTTCGGCGAGTACGGCGAGGGCTATGTTCGCATCGCCATGGTCGAGAACGTCCACCGCATCCGGCAGGCCGTGCGCAACATCAAGGCGTTCTTCGCGGCCTCGGGCGTGAACAGCGTGCAGCGCCTGCCGGCGCGCAAGCGAGCCGCCTCCTCGTGAGCGGACCATTGAAGATCGCCGTCGCCGGCCTCGGAACCGTCGGGGCCGGCCTCGTGAAGCTACTCGCGAGTCAGGCCGCGCTGCTCGAAGCGCGCTGCGGTCGTCGGCTCGTCGTGACCGCCGTCGCCGCGCGCGACCGCCACAAGCGGCGCGACATCGACATTTCGAAATGCGCCTGGTTCGACGATCCGGTCGAGATGGCGCGGAGCGCCGACGCGGACGTCGTCGTGGAGCTGATCGGCGGCGCGGACGGTCCGGCCAAGGCGCTGGCCGAGGCGGCGTTCGCCAAAAAGCGCCATGTCGTCACCGCCAACAAGGCGATGCTCGCGCATCACGGCGCCGCGCTGGCCGCGGCGGCCGAGCGGGCCGGCGTGACGCTCGGCTACGAAGCGGCGGTGGCCGGCGGCATCCCGATCGTCAAGGCGCTGCGCGAGGGCCTCGCCGGCAACAAGATCCAGCGCGTCTACGGCATCCTGAACGGCACCTGCAATTACATCCTCACCGTCATGCGCGAGAGCGGGCGGAGCTTCGCCGACGTGCTCGCCGACGCGCAGAAGATGGGCTACGCCGAGGCCGACCCGAGCCTCGACGTCGACGGCATCGACACGGCGCACAAGCTCGCGGTTCTGGCGAGCCTGGCCTTCGGCACGGCGGTCGATTTCGACGCGGTGTCGGTGGCCGGCATCCGCAACGTCTCGCCGATGGACCTCGACTACGCCGGCGAGCTCGGCTTCCGCATCAAGCTGCTGGCGATCGGCCGGCGCACCGCGAAGGGCATCGAGCAGCGCGTGCACCCCTGCATGATTCCGGCCGAAACCGCGCTGGCGCGGGTCGACGGCGTGTTCAACGCAGTGATGGTCGACGGCGATTTCGCCGGCAACACCGTCTATGTCGGCCGCGGCGCCGGGCAGAACCCGACCGCCTCGGCGGTGGCGTCCGATCTCGTCGATCTCGCGCGCGGCGCGCGCAGCCCGGCTTTCGGCGTGCCGGCGGCGAAGCTCGCGAAGCTCGAGGCGTCGCCCATGGCGGAGCATCGCGGGCGCTATTACATTCGGCTCATGGTGCGCGACCAGCCCGGCGTCATCGCCGACATCTCGGCG
The DNA here is from genome assembly GCA_964624265.1 of uncultured Candidatus Odyssella sp. Taxonomy (GTDB): domain Bacteria; phylum Pseudomonadota; class Alphaproteobacteria; order Bin65; family Bin65; genus SBBV01. The sequence continues at coordinate 431 of CAZUYG010000354.1, read as the reverse complement.
GCGCTGCGCGACGAGCGCGTTTCGCTGGAATCGATGCTGCAGCGCGGCCGGTCCGAAACCAAGGCGGTGCCGGTCGTGCTGACCACGCACGAGACGGTGGAGGCCGCGATGCTGCGCGTGCTCGACCGCATCGGCAGCCTCGAATCGGTGATCGAGCCGCCCTGCATGATCCGCATCGAAGAACTCTGAGGGGACTGACCGCGATGGCCGATTCCGTCTTTCTCGACCGCAACCTCGCCCTGGAGGTCGTGCGCGTCACCGAAGCGGCGGCGCTCTCGGCGTCGCGGCTCATGGGCCGCGGCGACGAGAAGGCCGCCGACCAGGCCGCCGTCGACGCGATGCGCAACGCGCTCAACAGCCTCACCATCGACGGCCGGGTCGTGATCGGCGAGGGCGAGCGCGACGAGGCGCCGATGCTCTATATCGGCGAG
>CAZUYG010000353.1:0-4523 GCA_964624265.1 uncultured Candidatus Odyssella sp. | reverse complement strand
CGACGGTGCAGGCCGCACGGAGCGCTGCGCCGCGTTCCGAGCCCGCCGGACGGGTCGAGACGGCGCCAATGACGTTTATCGAACCCAGCGCGCCCGAGACCGCCTGGCTAGAAGCGCGCGTCGACGACGCTTGCGACAAGTCGGCAGCCTGCCGGCGCGATTACGCGCGCTGGGCAGGCGATCGTTTCGCGGAAATTGAGGCGGCGATCGAGGCCCGCCGGCTCGACGCCTCCGCATGGTTTCATGTTTTCGCGCACGCGCTGCTGGAAGCTCGCGAACACGACCGCGGCCGCCCAGCTGCAGGCTACGCCGCGGCGCTCGGGCCCCTCTTCTCGCTTCGCGTGCTGACCGTCTGGCAGGAAAGCGCGGGACTGCCGGCCGAGGCGATCGACGTGGCTGCGGCGGCGGAGGTCGGCATGATGCGGACGGCCCTGGCGGCGGCGGCGGCGCAGGACGTACCGGGCCAATCTGTCCCCAATCGACGCTAGCGCCGGCCGCGTCGCGACGCGTCGTCATGGTCGCCGAGCACGTCGCGTGACAGCTGCTCGCGCAGCACCTTGCCCGGTACTTCCTCCACCGCGCCGCGTTCGAGCGCGCCCAGCTGGAACGGCCCGTAGGAAAGGCGGATCAGGCGCGACACCTGCCAGCCGAAATGCTCGCAGATGCGGCGCACCTCGCGGTTCTTGCCCTCGCGCAACGCGAACAGGATCCACGCATTGGCGCCCTGCTGGCGCTCGAGCGAGGCCTCGACGGCGCCGTATTCGATGCCGGCGATCGTGATTCCGTTCTTGAGCGCCTCGAGCCGCTGGGGATCGACGACGCCATGCACGCGGACGCGATAGCGGCGCACCCAGCCGGTCGACGGCAGCTCGAGATGCCGCGCCAGCGCGCCGTCGTTGGTGAGCAGCATCAATCCTTCGGAATTGAGATCGAGGCGGCCGACCTTCACGACGCGCGGCATGGCGGGCGGCAGCGCCGCGAATATGGTCGGGCGACCCTGCGGATCGCGTTCGGTCGTCACGAACCCGCGTGGCTTGTGATAGCGCCACAGCCGTGTCTTCTCCGGGCCCGCCACCGGCTTCCCGTCGACCGTGATGCGGCTCGCTGCGGTGACGAGCACGGCTGGCGTTTTCAGCACCGTGCCGTCGACGGCGACGCGGCCCTGCTCGATCCAGCGCTCGGCCTCGCGCCGCGAGCACAGGCCCGCGCGCGCGAGGCGTTTGGCGATTCGCTCGGGCTTTGCCTCGGCCCCAGGTTCGCCCTTCTTCCCGTCGCCTCCGTCGCTGCGCGAGGCTTCGCTCATCGCCTGGACGCCGCGGCGATGAAGGCCGTGAAAATCCTGCGGTCGCCCTCGCTGATGTGGAACTCGGGATGCCATTGCACACCGAGGCAGAAGCGGTAACGCGGCGCCTCGATGCCTTCGATGACGCCGTCGGGCGCCACGGCATCGACGACGACTCCCTCGGGCACGTCTTTCGCCGCCTGATGATGGGCGCTGTTCACCTGGAGCGTGTCGGCGCCGACGATGCGGTGCAGCAGCGTGCCCTGCGCGATCTTCACCGGGTGGCCCGGCTCGTCGCGCGGATTGGGCTGCTCGTGCGCGAGCGGCGCGGCGACCGCGTCGGGGATGTGCTGGATCAGCGTGCCGCCGAGCACGACATGGAGAAGCTGCTGCCCGCCGCAGATGCCGAGCACCGGCATGTCGCGCGCGAGCGCGCCCTTCACCGCCGCGAATTCGAACGCGGTGCGCCGGTCTTTGGTCTTGACCGTCGGATGCCGGTCGCCGCCGCCGTAGAACGCGGGATCGACGTCGAACGCGCCGCCGGTGCAGACGAGGCCGTCGATCTCGTCGAGATAGGCCTCGGCCATGTCGGGCTCGTGCGGCAGCGCCACCGGCAAGCCGCCCGCGGCCGCCGCCGCGCCGAAATAATTCTCGCGCAGCGCATACCACGGAAATTTCGAATAGCCGCCGGGCGGCTCCGAATCGAGCGTGATGCCGATGATGGGGCGGGACATAGGTGCTTGCTGGTCAAACTTGCGCGTAGAGGATAGGTTTCGCGCCGCTCCGAGACAATGCGACTACGCGCGTGAAGCCGAACTATATGAACCCGCGTTCCGACACGAAGCCGATGGCGCTGGCGCTGGCCGAAGCGCGCGCCGCCGCCGCGCGCGGCGAGGTGCCGGTGGGCGCCGTGGTGGTGGACGCGAACGGCGCCGTTCTGGCGCAGGCCGGCAACCGCACCGAAGCCGACAGCGATCCTTCCGCCCATGCCGAAATCCTGGCGCTGCGCGCCGCCGGGGCCGCGCGCGGCGCGCCGCGCCTGCCCGATTGCGATCTCTACGTGACGTTGGAACCCTGCGCGATGTGCGCTGCCGCGATCAGCTTCGCGCGCATTCGCCGGCTCTATTTCGGCGCCGGCGACCCCAAGATGGGCGCGATCGAGCACGGCCCGCGTTTCTTCCGCCAGCCCACCTGCCATCATGCGCCCGAAGTCTATGGCGGCATCGGCGAGAGCGATGCTGCGGCTTTGATGCGCGATTTCTTCAAGGAGCGGCGATGAGCGAATCCGGCGCCGCGCATGTGCAGGCCTTCTACGACCGTCATCCGATTTCGGCGGCCGATATCCTGGCGCGCGTCAAGGCGGCGCGCGGCTCGCTGGAGCGCTTGAAGCCCGAGGACGTTTTTCCATTCGATCAGGATCACTATGGCGGCCTGCCCGCCAACGACGCGCTGGCCGGCGCCGCGGCGATCCGCACGGACGACCTCGTGCTCGATCTCTGCTGCGGGCTCGGGGGGCCGGCGCGATATCAGGCGCTGTCGCGCCGCTGCCGCGTGATCGGCCTCGACTACAACGAAGGCCGGGCCAGGGGCGCGGCGGATCTGACGCGACGCGTCAATCTCGCGCGGCGCGTGCGCTTCCTGCGCGGCGACGCGCAATCGCTGCCGTTTCCGGCGGACACGTTCGACGCGGTGCTCTCGCAGGAGGCGCTGCTGCACGTGCCGGACAAGGCGCGCGCGCTGACGGAATGCTTCCGCGTGCTGAAGCCGGGCGGGCGCATCGCGTTTACCGACTGGATCGCCGGCGCCGCCCTCTCCGAGGCAGACCGCGCAATGATGTGGAAAGGCATCGCCGCGCAGTCGGTGCAGACGATCAACCAGTATCTGGAAATCCTGAAAGCCGCCGGGTTCGCCGAGGTGCGCGTCGTCAATCTTTCGGCCTTGTGGGTGCCGATCCTGCGCGAGCGGCTGGCCATGTATCGCCGCATGCGCGAGGAGACCTGCATCGGCACCGGAGTCGACAGCCAGGCGGAATACGTCGCGTTCTACGAGGCGTTCGTCGGCCTCGTCGAGAAGGGCGCGCTGGGCGGCGCGCGCTTCGCCGCCGCCAAGCCCGGCGCCCGCCTGCTGCGCCCACGCCGGCGCGCCGAGCCAGGCGCCGCCCCCGGCCCCGCCGACGGCCCTGCGGCTACTTAGCCGGTCCCCGGCGCCCCCGCGCCTTGACAGGCCCCGACCCCATGCCGATATTCCGCGCTCCCAAGGCCGGACCGGGCTTCTAGGCCCCTGATCCGGCCGGTTTTCTCGCCTTGGTGCGGGGCTGTAGCTCAGCTGGGAGAGCGCCGCGTTCGCAATGCGGAGGTCAGGGGTTCGATCCCCCTCAGCTCCACCAGGCCGCCGCCGCGGCTATTCGAGAATCTCCGCCGCCCTGGCCAGGATCGACGCCGGCAGCGCGATTCCGAGCGCCGTTGCGGCTTTCTGATTGACCACCAGCTCGAATTTCGTGGGCAATTCGATCGGCAGATCGCCGGGCCGGGCGCCGCGCAGAATCCGGTCCACATAGGCCGCCGCACGGCGGCTCATCTCGGAAAGGCTCGGGCCGTAGGTCATCAGGCCGCCGGCATCGAGATAGGTCGCCTCGGTGAAGATCGCCGGAATCCTGTGCGCCGCGATCATCCGCACGAGCGCCTCGCGCTGCGTCGCGAGATAGGGATCGGGCAGGACCGCCACCGCCTCGGCGCGCGCGCGGAGCAGATCGGCGCTGATGCGCGGGAATTCGCGAGCGTCCGCTGCGGAATGCGCCGTGACCGCGACGCCGGCGGCGCGACCGGCGCGCTCCATCGCCGCAACGCCGAAGGTTTCGCCGCGATTGACCGGATTCCAGATCACGCCGACATGGCGCAGCGACGGCAACAGCTCGCGCAGAAGCTCGACACGCTTTTCCGCGAGTTCCGCGGAAACGCCGGCGATCCCGGTAATGTTGCCGCCGGGCCGCGCGATCGTTCGCACCCAGCCCTCGGCCACCGGATCGCCATACGACATGAACACGATCGGGATCGTGGCGGTGGCCTGGATCGCCGCCGGAACGGTGGGGCGCTGCTGCGCGAAGATCACGTCGACCCCGCGCGCCACGAGGTCCTTCGCGAGCGCCGGAAGCCGGCCCGGGTCGTTCTCGCCGAAGCGATGCTCGATCCTCAGCGTTTCACCCGGAATCCAGCCGCGCGCACGCAGCGCCTCGAGGAATGCG
>CAZUYG010000352.1:0-4530 GCA_964624265.1 uncultured Candidatus Odyssella sp. | reverse complement strand
TATGCGCTGTTCGCCGCCGGCCTTTCGCTGATCTTCGGCATCATGCGGCTCGTGAACCTCGCGCATGGCGACCTGATCGTGCTCGCCGCGTTCGTCGTTCTGGTGGTCACGGCGGCGCTCGGACTCGATCCGTTTCTCGCGGCGCTGCTGGCGGCGCCGCTGCTGTTCGCGTTCGGCTATGCGCTGCAGCACCTGCTGCTGAACCGCACGCTGGGGCGCGACATCCTTCCGCCGCTGCTCGTCACCTTCGGCCTTTCGATCATCATCCAGAACGGGCTTCTGCAAGGCTTCTCCGCCGACAGCCGCCGCCTCGGCGCCGGCGCGCTCGAAACAGAATCCATCGCGCTCGGCGGCGGCCTCGCCGTGGGCGTCATGCCGCTGCTCACGCTCGCCTCCGCGGTGTGCGTGATCCTCGCGCTCAACCTGCTTTTCTACCGCACGAGCCTCGGCCGCGCGTTCCGCGCGACCTCCGACGATCCGGAAACCGCGCAGCTCATGGGAATCGACAACAAACGCATCTTCGCGCTGGCGATGGGCGTGGCGATGACGGTGGTGACCGTGGCCGCGCTCTATCTCGGCATGCGCGCGAATTTCGATCCCACGATCGGCCCGGCGCGGCTGATCTATGCGTTCGAGGCCGTGATCATCGGCGGACTCGGCAGCCTGTGGGGCACGCTGGCCGGCGGCATCGTCATCGGGCTCGCGCAGACGATCGGCGCGCGCATCGACCCGGAGTGGCAGCTTCTCGCCGGACACGTCGCGTTCCTCGTCGTGCTGGTGCTGCGGCCGCGCGGGCTTTTCCCGCGCGCGGTGGATTGAGCCATGGTCCCCGCCTACCGCGTTTCCGTCGGCGGCAGCTTCGGGCGGCTCACCGCGCTGGGCGGCGCGGCGATCCTCGCCGTCTTCGTCGCCCTCCCCGCCTTCGCCGGGCGCGCCACGATCGAAGACCTGATCTTCGTTTTCTACATGCTGGCGCTGGCGCAGTATTGGAACCTGCTCGCCGGCTATGCGGGCCTCATCTCGGTGGGGCAGCAGGCCTTCGTCGGCCTCGGCGGCTACATGCTGTTCGCGCTCACCGTGATGGCCGGGCTCGATCCGCTGCTGGCGATCGTGCTCGCCGGCGTGATCGCGGGGCTGCTCGCGCTGCCGACCGCGTTCGTCGTGTTCCGGCTCAGCGGTGCGTATTTCGCGATCGGCACCTGGGTGGTCGCCGAAGTGTATCGCCTCGTTTTCGCGCAATGGAAGCAGCTCGGCGGCGGCACCGGCACCTCGCTGCCGCCCGAGATCACCAACACCGTGTTCGGCATCGACGGGGTGAAGGCGCTGTTCGACATGCGCACCTCGGCGGCGCGCGACGTGATCCTCTACTGGTCCGCGCTGGCGCTCGCGGCCGGAACGATCCTCGCCGTCTATCTCATCCTGCGCTCGCGCCACGGGCTGGCGCTCGCCGCGATCCGCGATTCGGAGCCGGCCGCGGCCAGCGCCGGCGTCGACAATTTCCGCACCAAGCTCGCCGTCTATGTGGCGACGGCGATGGGCACCGGGATGGTGGGCGCGCTCATCTATCTTCAGAAGGCGCGCATCTCGCCGGATTCGGCCTTTGCCGTGCTCGACTGGACGGCCTACGTGATCCTCATCGTCGTGATCGGCGGCATCGGCACGATCGAGGGGCCGATCGTGGGCTTGCTCGTGTTCTATGTCCTCCAGAGCCATCTCGCCGGCTACGGCACCTGGTACCTCATCCTTCTGGGCGCCCTCGCCATTCTCATCATGCTGTTTGCGCCGCGCGGCATCTGGGGCTACGTCTCGGAGCGCACCAACCTCGTGCTGTTCCCGATCCGGCGCCGGTTGATCCTGCCGGAGTAATTCGCCGCCGCAGGGCGCCCGATAGATTCCTCATCACACCGAGCCAATCCGATGATCCCTCCGCTTTCCGCTCTCCAGGCCGTCCACGCGCGCCTGAAGCCCTATATCCACCGCACGCCGCTGCTGCGGTCGGCCTCGCTCAGCAAGCTCACGGGCCACGACGTGTATTTCAAGGCCGAGATGCTGCAGAAGACCGGATCGTTCAAGCCGCGCGGCATGACGAACCGCCTGCTGCTGCTTTCGCCGGAGGAGAAAAAGCGCGGCGCGATCACCTTTTCCGCCGGCAACATGGCCCAGGGCCTCGCCTTCGCCTGCGCGATCGCCGGCATGAAGGCCGTGGTCGTCATGCCCAAGACGGCGAGCCCGCTCAAGGCAGCCGCCACGCGCGGCTACGGCGCCGAGGTGATTCTCTACGGCGACGTGACCGAATCCTACGAGCACTGCATGGCGCTCATCGAAAAGCACGGCTACGTGTTCGCGCGCTTCGACGACCAGGACGTGATGGAGGGCCACGCGACCTTGGGCCTCGAAATCGTCGAGGATCTGCCGGATCTCGACGCGCTCATCGCCCCCGTGGGCGGCGGCGGCCTCATCGGCGGAATCATCATGGCGCTGCGCGCCGCCGGCTCGAAGGCCCGCATCTTCGGCATCGAGCCCGAGAATGCAGACGTGATGCGGCGGTCGCTCGCGGCCGGCCAGGCGGTGCGCTCACCGCCCGGGCCCACGATCGCCGACGGCCTCGCGCCGCCGTTCGCCGGCGAGCGCTGCTTTCCGCTGGTGCGCGACCACGCCGAGGGCATCGCGCTGGTGAGCGAGGACGAGATCGGCAACGCGATCAAGACGCTGCTGCTGCGCATGAAGCTGCTCGCCGAAGGGGCCGGCGCCGCATCGCTCGCGGGCCTGCTCTCCGGACGCCTGCCGCTCAAGCCCGGCTCGAAAGTCGTGTGCGTGCTTTCCGGCGGCAACATCGATCCGGAGCGGCTGAAGACGGTGCTGTGAGCCCGGCGGCGGCCGGAGAAAACTGAATGCGCCGCCGGGTGATCGCGCTCTGGCTGGACGGCTTCGATTTCGCGACCGCCGAGGCGATGATGCGCGACGGCCGCATGCCGGCGCTGGCGCGGCTCGCGGCTGCGGGCCTTCGCGTGCCGCTCGAGCACGACGCGCGCACGACATCGCTCGGCGGCGAGCATGTGAGCACCGGGTTGGGGCCGCGGCAATCGCGGCGGTTCCTCCAGCTCCATTTCGACATGCAGCGCTACGCGGCGTGGCAGGAAGGCGCGCATTTCCCGCCGTTCTTCGCCGGGCTCGGCGCGCGCGCGGTCGTGCTCGACGGCTGCTACTTCGACATGGCGCAGGCGCCGGAGGCGCGCGGCCTCGTCGCCTGGGGCGCGCACGATCCGGGCCAGCTGCCGTTCTCGCGGCCCGCCGGCTTGCATGCCGAGCTCGACGAGCGCTTCGGCCGCTATCCGAGTGAATTGATTTACAGCGTGGCGTGGCATTCGGCCGAGCGCGCCCGCGCGCTTGGCGCCGGACTCGTACGCGCGGTGGATTTGCGCGCGGACGCCGCCTGCTGGCTGCTCGGCGAGCGCCTGCCGGATTGGGATCTCGCCTTCCTTGCCGTCAGCGAGCCGCACACGATCACCGAGGCGTGCTGGCACGGCGTCGATGCGGGCCATCGTCTCCATTCGTACGCAACGGCGCCTGCCGCGCGCGATGCGCTGTTCGCGGTTTACGAGGCCGTGGACCGGCTGATCGGGCGCCTCGCGCGCGCGTTTCCCGAAGCGACGCTGGCGGTCTGGGCCAATCACGGCATGGGACCGAACGTCACCGACCTGCCGAGCATGGTTCTGCTGCCGGAGCTGCTGTTCCGCTGGCAGTTCGGGCGCGCGATGCTGCAGGGCCGCGCGGATTGGGACGCGGCGCCGGACGGCGTTCCGCCGCTGGACGGCACCGCTTCATGGCCCGACGAAATCGCCGGCGCCTACGATCCGGCGCAACCGCGCGGCGGGCCGTTTCGCCCGCCCGACGTTTCGGACGCGGAATTCGCGCAGGCGCGCAGGGCACCGTGGCCTGACGATGGTGCGCCGGTGCTGCGCCAGTCGATCGCCTATCAGCCGCCGGCCTGGTATCGCCTGTTCTGGCCGCGCATGCGCGCTTTCGCCATTCCCGCCTTCGAATATGGCCGCGTGCGCATCAACCTCGCCGGGCGCGAGGCGCAAGGCATCGTGCGCTGGCGCTATGGCGCGGTTTCGCGGGCGGTGGAGCGGCTCGTGCGCGCGTGCCGCGACCTCCACACCGGCGCGCCCGTGGTCGACGACGTGGTCCGCACGAGCGCGCGTGCCGCGCGCGCACTCGGCCCGACCGAATGCGACATCTCGATCTTCTGGCGCGGAACGCCGACCGGTTTCGCCCACCCGCGCTACGGCCGTATCGGCCCGGTGCCGTTCCACCGCACCGGCGGCCACACCGGCGGCGACGGCACGCTCTATCTGGCCGGTGCCGGCATCCCGCCCGGCGACGGCGGCAGAGCGAGTGTGCACGACATTGCGCCGACGCTCATCGACCTGCTCGGCGAACGCAGTCCCGCACGGCTCGGCGGCGAGAGCCTTCTGCCGCGTCTTCGGAAAGTAGCGCCGTCGGCAGCGGAATAGCCGCGCTCAGCGC
>CAZUYG010000351.1:0-4534 GCA_964624265.1 uncultured Candidatus Odyssella sp. | reverse complement strand
CCAGCGCTGCGCCCGGCGGCGGGTGGAGAGATTGACGCGCGCCGAGACGACGGCGGGGTGCTGGCCGAGCGCGCGCTCGATCTTGGCGACGCAGCCGCCGCAATGGATGCCCTCCACCATCGCGTGGAGCGTCATGGCGCCGTCGGCCTCGCGCCGCGCGTAGAACGCGGCGTCGCCGGCCGGCGCGGCCTCCGGCCGGGCCGGCGCGCGCGCCAGCGCTGCGGCGCCGGCCGTCATCAACGCACCTGCAGGCGGTCGTGCGCCTTCAGCGTCTCGGCGCCGCGCTCGATGCGATAGGTCGCGTCCCAAAGACCGGACAGCGGAAATTCGGCTTCGCCGGCGTAGCGGCCGCCGCCGCGCGCGCGGAGCGCGATCGTGAAATCGCGGTTCTTCTCGACGGGGCGCGTGAACGTGACGTTGACCTCGGCGCCGGCGAGCGCCGCGCCGTTCCGATCGGTGAGCATCACCTCCACCGTGCCGCGCCGCGCCTCGATCGGGGTGAAGCGCGCAGCCACGTGCCAGCCCAGCCGCTCGGACACTTCCGCCTCGCGGATCTGCTCGTTGAAGCGCAGGCCCTTGGTATAGGGTTCGGTCGTCGTGAGGCCGGTGAAGCTGTTGACCGCGAAAAAGATCATCGTGGCGTTGACCGCCACGACGAGCAGGAAGCCGCCGACGAAAACCCACGGAATCCATCGACTGCGGCGCGGCATGGCGCGGGCGGCGAGAGTGCTCATGGCTTGGGTCCGTAGAACCAGGTGCTGCGGGTCGCGGTATCGAGGTTCGTGATGTCGGTCAGGACGAAGCTGACATCGGTGCGTTCGGCGCGGACGTTCGCACGGTCGGTGGAGATGTAGATCTGGTAGGTGGTGACGGTGTCGGGCTCGGCGCGCAACTCGACCCAGCTCGCGGTTTCGACGAGGCCGACGATGCGCATCTTGGTGCCGGCGACGCCCTTGAACTCGAGCCTGAAGATGCGCTCGGCGCGCTCCTTGTTGAGGATCTTCACCGTGTAGCCGTTGCGCACCGAGCCGTCGGAGAGCGTGACGAAGAGCGGATTGCGGTCGTGCAGCACGTTGATCTCGGCGTCGCTCCGCGTCGCCAGAACGGCGACCATCGCGAGGCCGACCGCGGCGAAGATGAGGCCATAGAGCAGCGTGCGCGGGCGCAGGATGCGGTAGCGCAGAGGCTCGCCCTTGGCGCGCGCGGCGATGCGCCGCTCCGTGTCGTAGCCGATCAGATTCGGCGCGCGGCCGAGCTTGGCCATCACCGGATTGCAGGCATCGATGCACAACGCGCAGCCGATGCATTCGAGCTGGTTGCCGTCGCGGATGTCGATGCCCATCGGGCACACGGCGACGCACTGGCCGCAATCCACGCAGTCGCCCGCGCCTTCCTTGCCGAGCTTGCCGCGCGGCTCGCCGCGCGACTTCTGATAGGTGACGATCAGCGTGTCTTCGTCGAACATCGCCGACTGGAAGCGCGGCCACGGACACATGTAGGTGCAGACCTGCTCGCGCGCCCAGCCGGCGAGCAGATACGTCGTGCCCGTGAACAGGCCGACGAAGAAATAGGTGTAGTAGTCGGCGCGGCCCGTGAAGAAATCGCCGACGACCGTGGGCGCGTCGACGAAATAGGCGATCCACGCACCGCCGGTCAGGAACGCGATCGCGAGCCAGGCGGCGTGCTTGGCGATTTTTCGCGCCCACTTCGCGCCGGTCCACGGCGCCTTGTCGAGCTTGATGCGCGCATTGCGGTCGCCCTCGATGCGGCGCTCGACCCACATGAAGAGATCGGTCCACACCGTCTGCGGGCAGGCGTAGCCGCACCAGACGCGCCCGGCGAGGCTCGTGACCAGGAAAAGCCCGACCGCGGCGAGGATCAGGATGCCGGTGAGGTAGAACACCTCCTGCGGCCAGATCTCGATGAAGAAGAAGTAGCCGCGCCGGTTCGTCATGTCGATCAGCACGGCCTGATCGGGCGCGTTCGGGCCGCGGTCCCACCGGATCCACGGCAGCACGTAATAGACGGCGAGGCAGAGGGCGAGCACGCGCCATTTGAGCGTGCGGAACGTGCCGCTGACCTGCTTCGGATAGACGCGCACGCGATCGGCGTAGAGCGATTCGCCCTGCGTGGCGATCGCCTGCTTCTGCTGCCGGACCGATTTGACCTCGTCGTCTTCCACCGGCCGTGCCTTCGCGCTGGGCGCGTTGCCGTGCATCGCTATTTTCCGCCACCCAGCGCATGGACGTAAAGCGTCAGCATCTTGATCGTCTCGTCGTCCAGGCGGCCGGTCCAGGCCGGCATGACGCCGTGCTGCGGCTTCGTCACCTGCCGCACGATGTCGGCCTTGTTGCCGCCATAGAGAAAGATGCGCGTGTTGAGCGGCGGGGCGCCGAGATCGGCCTTCCCGACCCCGCCCTTGTCGTGGCAGGCGACGCACTTGTCTTCCTGCATGAAGATTTTCTCGCCGCGCTCGGCCGCCGCCTTGTCGGTGCTGCGGCCGGTGAACGACAGAACGTATTCCGCCACGTCGCCGATCTGGTCGGGCTTCAGCGTTCCGTCGGTGCCGTAGGCCGGCATCTGGCTGCTGCGCGCCTTCTCGTGGCCGCTGCGGATGCCGAAGCGGACGGTCTGCTCGATGTCCGCCAGCTTGCCGCCCCAGATCCAGAGGTCGTCGGCGAGCGACGGGAAGCCCTTGGTGCCCGCGCCGCCGGCGCCGTGGCACGGCGCGCAATTGTCGGCGAACGCAGCCTTGCCTCCGGCCAGCGCGAAATTCAGCAGGTCGGGCTCGCGGCGGATTTCCTCGGTCGACTGCGTCTTGATGCGGTCGAGATAGCGCGACTGGCTGCGCTTGGCCTCGTCGATCTTCTCGGCCACCTCGACGCGCGAGTTCCAGCCCAGCACGCCCTTGAAATAGCCGGTGAAGTACGGGACCGACGGGTAGAGGATGAAATGGACCACGGCCCACGCGATGCAGGCATAGAGCACGTAGACCCACCATTTCGGCAGCGGCGTATCGAGCTCCTGGATGCCATCCCACTCGTGTCCGGTGGTGGGCTTGCCCTGATAGAGCTCTTTCTCGGATTTGGTCGGCATGAGTGCGGCCTTAATGCTTGGCGTTGTGCGACGGCGCGTCGCCGAGCCCGAGGCCCGGCGTCAGGCGCGCGACCGGCGTTCGCTCGTCGTCGTCCAGCGGAATGCGCGCGTGGGCCTCGAGGCGCTGCCTGTTGCGCGGCCAGTAGGCCCAGACGGCGATGGCGAGGAAGATGCCCATGAGCCAGACGACCCACAGCGACTTGATGGCGGCGTAGAACTCGGCCATGGCGCGCCCCTACTGCCTGAGCTGCTCGGGCTTGACGGTCTTGAAGTCGACCATGCGGCCCAGGATCTGCATGTAGGCGATGAGCGCATCCATCTCGGTGAGGCGCTTGGGGTCGCCGTCGAAATCGCCGAGCACCGCCTTGGGATAGCGGTCCGTCAGCCCCTTGGTGTCGGCCTCGGGGTCCGCCTGCGCGGCGAGATCGGCCGCGGCGGCCTTGATCATGTCGTCGGTATAGGGAACGCCGACGGCGCGCAGCGCCTTCAGGTGTCCCGCCACGTCCTTGATGACCAGATCGCGGCGCGCGAGGAAGCCGTAGGTCGGCATGACCGATTCGGGCACGACCGCGCGCGGATCGCGGAAATGCGCCTGATGCCACTCGTTCGAATACTTGCCGCCGACGCGCGCGAGATCGGGCCCGGTGCGCTTCGACCCCCACTGGAACGGATGGTCGTACATGCTTTCCGCGGCGAGGCTGTAGTGGCCGTAGCGTTCGACCTCGTCGCGGAACGGCCGCACCATCTGGCTGTGGCAGTTGTAGCAGCCCTCGCGCATGTAGATGTTGCGGCCGGCGAGCTCGAGCGGCGTGTAGGGCCGCACGCCCTGCACCGGCTCGATCGTCGACTTGATCGTGTGCAGCGGAACGATTTCGACGAGGCCGCCGATCGCGACCGTGATGACGACGCCGATCGCGAGGAGGACGACGTTCTTTTCGAGGAGCGCGTGCTTGAATTTCATGATTACGGCTCCTTCAGGCCGCCGCCGGCGCCAGCGCGGGCGCTTCTTCGCGCGCGGGCTCGCCGGCGCGAACGGTCTTGATGAGGTTGTAGACCATGATGAGGGCGCCCAGCAGGAACAGGATGCCGCCCAGCGCGCGGATCACGTAGTAGGGATGCATCGCGGCGACGGTCTCGGCGAACGAGTATTGCAGGAAGCCGAGCTTGTCGTAGGCGCGCCACATCAGGCCCTGCATGATGCCGCTGACCCACATCGCGGTGATGTAGAGCACGATGCCGATCGTCGCGATCCAGAAGTGATAGCTGACGAGCTTCAGCGACCACAGCTCGCGGCGGCCCCACAGTTTCGGGACGAGGAAATAGACGGCGCCGAAGCTGATGAACGCGACCCAGCCGAGCGCGCCCGAATGCACGTGGCCGATCGTCCAGTCGGTGTAGTGGCTGAGCGCGTTGACGGCCTTGATCGACATGACCGGGC
>CAZUYG010000350.1:0-4563 GCA_964624265.1 uncultured Candidatus Odyssella sp. | reverse complement strand
AATGGTGCCGAGCGGCAGGCCGGGCAGGGCGCCCGATTCCACCAGCACGGCATGCACGAGGTCGGGATTGGTCCACGCCGAGGTGGCGGCCCAGCCGCGCGGCGCGGCATTCGCGAATTCGCGCGCTGCGTATTCGCGCGCGGATTTCTCGTCGACCGCGCAGACGCGGCACGGCCCGCGGTAGTCGCTCAATTGCCACTCGGGACGCGCTTCCGTGCCCGCGATCGGTCGAAGCTCATAATACCGCATGCGTGCGGCCAACAGGCGCGCCGGGTGCGCGCCCTCCCCATCGGTGGCGCGAGACTACCACCGAACCGGCGCGGCGCTAAAGGGAGCGCCGCCGCGCGCTTCCGCCGCCGGGCCGGGCCCCGTCAGGGCTCGAAGCCCTTCGCGCGCATCGCCGCTTTCGCGACCGGCGCCGCGATGTAGCGGACGAGCGCGGCCGCCGCTTCGCCGTTTCCCGTGCCCGCCGCGACGACGGCCGCGAAGCGCGTGTAGTTCTGGACCTCGGCCGGCAGCGGGCCGGCGAAGTCGACATTCGGCCGGCTGAGGATTTCGCTGATCTGGCCGAACGCGAGCTCGATCTCGCCTTTGGCGACGGCGGCGAAAATGGCGCTGCTGCCCGGGAACAGACGAAGCTTGGGGCGCAGCTCACCGGCCAGGCCGAGGCGATCGAACAGGCGGGCGACATAGATGCCGCTGGCCCCGCCCGCCGCCGGATCGGTCTGGCCGACGGATTTCGCGGCGCGCAGCGCCTGTTTGAGCGCATCGACCGAGGCGATGTCGGGCCGCACCGCGCCCTTCGCCACGTAGACGCCGACACCGACTTTCGCCAGCTCCACGCGGCTTCCGGCCGTGGCCTTGCCCTCGCGGATCAGCGTCTCGCTCTGCGCCACGGTGACGACGGCGACATCCACGGCCTCGCCTTTGCGAATCCGCTCGGCGATGGCGCCGGCCGGGCCGTGTTGCGCGGCGACCCTGTGGCCCGACGCTGCCTCGAACTGGGGAAGAAGCTCGCGGAAGGCCGGCTCCAGCGCCACCGCATAGAGCAGCTTGATGTCTGCGGCGAGGGCCGTGCCGGCGGCGCCATGCGCCAACAGGGCGCACGCAGTCGCCGCGATACGCATACGACGCCGTAGGCCCGCCATGCCGCCCTCCGCCTGGACCGAAATGCCGAAACCGCGACGAGCGTATCCCGGCCCGTCCGCCGGGCCAAGCCGGTGGGGCACGCCGCGGATTTCGCTGCGACGCACGCTTCTTATTTCCGGTACACTGCGCCGGGCCGGTGGCCGCCGTGAGTGCCGATGTCAGCCGCAAACGCGGGTAGCTCGTCCGAAGCCGTCCCGGAGCAGCTCGTCCGGACGCCGGAGCTCGTCACGCTGTGGCGCTACTGGCAGTCGAAGCGCAACGGCCGCGCGGTCCTGCCGCGCGCCGATTTCTTTCCGGGCGACATCCCGGAGCTGCTGCCGGTGTTGACGCTCACCGAACGCACGCCGGAGGGGCGCCTCCGCTACCGCATCGCCGGCGGCAAGGTGGTCGAGGCGTATGGCTTCGAGACCACCGGCAAGTTTCTCGACGAGTTCATCTCGCCCGACCGCCTGAAGGTCGCGCACCTGCATATCGATACGGCGCTCTCCCGCGCGCGCCCCGTGTTTTCGCACACGGTGTATTCGTCGTCCGGCGGCCACCGCTACGTGAATTCGCGCCTGAACATTCCGCTGAGCGACGGCGCCGGCATGCTCAATCTCGTCGTCGCCGCCCACATCATCGAATTCGCGCCCATGCTCCGCGCGCAATTCGGCAACAGCGCGATCGCGCCCAGCACCGACGAATTCGAGGTGCTGTGAACGTTCGGGCCGGAGCGGGCGACGGACGACCTTCGCAAACGCCGCGCACGCTCAGAACACGGGCCCGGCGGCTCGCTTGCGCCGCTTCGGGCCGGTCCACACGACGCCGGGATAGCCCTTCAGCGGGCGCAGCGTTTCGCACCGGTACGCCCATTCCGGCGAGTCTTCGATGGCGACGTGATAAAGCGGCTCGCGGCCGGTGCGGGAATCGAACAGCGCGCGCGGAAGGTTCACCATCTTCGGCGACCGCCCGCGCGCATAGAGAACGGGCGTGCCGCAGCGGGCGCAGAAGGCGCGCGTGTCGCCGGTCGCCGCGTCCGTGAAGCGCGTCAGCCGCTTCTCGCCCTTGGCCACGCGGAAACGGCTGCGCCAGCAGCCGACATAAGTCGCATAGGCGGCGCCATGCGCCCGCCGGCTCGCGCGCGAATGATCGTGCCACGCCCAGAACGCCGGCACGCCGATCTCGATCTCCACCGCGCCGCACACGCACCGGCCCCTGGCGATGCCCGCGCGCGCCTTGCCGAACGCTTTCACCGCCGCCTGGCTCATGCCGCACCTCCGCCACGGACTATAGCGCGCTGCAATCCCGGACGGCCTATCCCATGGGCCGAAGCAAGGGAACTTGCGGCGGAACTCGGATCAGAGCCGCATTTCCCGTCAAAGTCGCTAGCGCGGCAGCGGCACACGCGGAAATCAACTCAGACCGCGAATTTCGAGGCGGCGATTGCCCGGCATTTTTCATCCTTCGGACCCCGGACCTCAGTCTGAGACCTCGGCCCGTGGCGCTGGCAGCCAGCGCGTGCCCGTATGCGGGCGGAGCGGCGTACCCGCTCCGTGCGATGCGTCACAACAAAGGGAGTAGGCAGAATGTCGAAAATCGCCTTGGCCACGCTGGCCGCAATGTTTGCCGCGGCTCTGACCGCGCCCGGCGCTTTCGCCTCGAGCGGCCAGACGCAATTCGATTCCCCGAACGGGACGATTGTCGTCGACAAGCGCGGAAAGCCGCGCGTGCCCGGCGGCAGCGGCTGCGACGACCCTGAGGACATCATCGAGCACCCGGAGTGCCAGCCCTAGACGGCACCGGGCGGGCGCCGCCGAACGGCGGCGTCCGCCCATCGTCGCCGGCGCCGCCGCGGTGGGCCGCGCGGCAGGTTTCGCTGGCTGCGCAGGCGGGGAATGTGCGAGTTTCCGCCCGCGTCCGGCGGCCGCGCTGGGCGCGCACGGGGCGCGACGGAGACTTCGTGGGCGTTTCGCTCAAAAAATTCGTTGGACAGTGGCGCGCGCTTGGCATGGCGCGTCAATTTCTGCTGACCAGCGCGGCGATCATCGTGCTTGGCATGGCCGTCATCGGCTATTGGCTTTCGCACCGGATTGCCGACAACGTGACACACAATACGGCGCTTTCCACCGCGCTCTACGTCGAAAGTTTCGTCGGCCCGAAAGTTCAGGGCATGGCCGAAAGCGCGACATTCCAACCCGCGGTACAGGCCGAGCTGGAGCGGCTGCTGCGCGACACGCCGCTCGGGCGGCGCATCGTTTCCTTCAAGGTTTGGGCGCGCGGGGGAACGGTCATTTATTCGAGCCGCCCCGAGCTCGTGGGCCGGAAATTCACGCCGGGCGAAAAGCTGCGCTCGGCCTGGACCGGCGCGGTCGCGGCCGAGTTCGATCATCTTGGCGAGCCGGAGCATGCCGCCGAGCGCGCGACCGGTCTGCCGCTGCTCGAGATCTATGTCCCGATCCGCCAGGCCTACACGGACCGAGTGATCGCGGTCGTCGAATTCTACGAAAACGCCGCGCGGCTGCGTGCCGACATCTTCCGCTCGCAGCTCGAAAGCTGGGCGATGCTCGCCGCGGTCGGCATCGGCGCGGTGGCGGCTTTGTTCGGCGTCGTCACCGCGGCGACCCGGACCATCCAGCGCCAGCGCGCGGCATTGCAGGCCCGGATCGCAGAGCTATCCGACGCGTTGTCGAAGAATCGGGAGCTTCAGCGGCACCTCACGCGGGCATCGCGGCGCGCGGCGGAAATCAACGAGCGCTATTTGCGCCAGATCGGCTCCGACCTGCACGATGGGCCTGCCCAATTGTTGAGCCTCGCGATGCTTCGCCTCGATGCCCTCGGCGCGCCTGCCGACTCGCCCGGCGCGCCGGCGCCGCTCGCCGAAGAACGGCGGAACATCCGCGGCGTCCTGGCCGACGCGTTGCATGAGATCCGCGGCGTCTCGATCGGCTTGTCGCTGCCGGAGCTTTCACTGCTGACGCTGAGCGACACGATGCGCGAAGCGGTGCGCCTGCACGAGGCGCGCTCGGGAAATAAGGTCGTGCTCGCGGTTGCTGGCCTGCCCGCGGGCGCGCCGCACGTCGTCAAGGCGACGGCGTTCCGCATCGTGCAGGAAGGGCTCAACAACGCGGCGCGTCACGGCGGCGCGGGTCCCCACAAGGTTGGCGCCGCGTGCAAGGACGGCCGCCTCGTCATCACCGTGGAAGATGCGGGGCCGGGCTTCGACGCGGGAGCGGCCGGCAATCCCAAGAAACTCGGGCTCGTCGGTTTGCGGGATAGACTGGAGACCCTCGGCGGATCGCTGACCATCGATACGGCCCCGGGGCATGGCACGGTACTCACCGCGGTGCTGCCGCTCGAAGAGGGGACGAACGGTGACAACTGAGCGCATCCGCATCGCCGTCGTCGACGATCACCCGCTGCTCAAGGAAGGCGTTG
>CAZUYG010000349.1:0-4570 GCA_964624265.1 uncultured Candidatus Odyssella sp. | reverse complement strand
TCCGACGTCATCATCGTCATCGGCGCGAACCCGACCGAGAACCACCCGGTCGCCGCCACCTATTTCAAGCAGGCGGTGAAGCGCGGCGCGAAGCTGATCGTCATGGACCCGCGCGGCCAGGCGCTGAAGCGCCACGCCACGCACATGCTGCAGTTCAAGCCGGCCAGCGACGTGGCGATGCTGAACGCGCTGTTGAACGTCATCGTCACCGAGCAGCTCTACGACCGGCAATACGTCGCCGCGAACACGCTCGGCTTCGAGGCGCTGGCCGAGCACATCAAGCCGTTCACGCCCGAGGCGATGGAGAAAATCTGCGGCATTCCGGCGGCGAAGCTGCGCGAGGTGGCGCGGCTCTACGCGCGCGCCGAGGCCGCGATCATCTTCTGGGGCATGGGTATCTCGCAGCACATCCACGGCACCGACAATGCGCGCTGCCTGATCGCGCTCGCGATGATCACCGGCCAGGTCGGCCGCCGCGGCTCGGGCCTGCATCCGCTGCGCGGCCAGAACAACGTGCAGGGCGCTTCCGACGCCGGCCTCATTCCGATGGTGTTCCCCGACTACCAGTCGGTGGAGACCCCCGAGATCCGCTCGCGCTTCGAGAAATTCTGGGACACGAAGCTCGATCCGAAGCGCGGGCTCACCGTGGTCGAGATCGTCAACGCGATCCATGCCGGCGACATCAGCGGCATGTACATCATGGGCGAGAACCCGGCGATGTCGGACCCCGACGCGCATCACGCGCGCGAGGCCTTCGCGAAACTCGATCATCTGGTCGTGCAGGACCTGTTCCTGACCGAGACGGCCTTTTACGCCGACGTCGTTCTGCCGGCCTCGGCCTGGCCGGAGAAGACCGGGACCGTCACCAACACGAACCGTCAGGTGCAAATGGGCCGTCCGGCGCTGCCGCTGCCCGGCGACGCGCGGCAGGACTGGTGGATCATCCAGGAAATCGCGCGCCGCATCGGCCTCAATTGGAGCTACGCCGGGCCGCACGAGGGGTTTCCCGAGATGGCGGCGGCAATGCCGGCGCTCAAGAACATCTCGTGGGAGCGCGTCGAGCGCGAGAACGCCGTCACCTACCCGTCCGATGCCCCCGACCAGCCGGGCCACGACATCGTCTTCGGCGATGGCTTCCCGACGCCGACCCGCCGCGCGAAGCTCGTCCCCGCCACGCCGGCGCCGCCGGTAGAGCCGGTCGACACCGAATATCCGATGGTGCTGACGACCGGTCGGCAGCTCGAACACTGGCACACCGGCGCGATGACCCGCCGCGCCTCGATTCTCGACGCGCTCGAGCCCGAGCCGGTCGCCTCGCTCTCGCCGGCGGATTTCGCGGCGCTCGGCATCAAACCCGGCGATCCGGTCCGCGTCGCCACGCGCCGCGGCGCGCTGGAGTTGAAGGCGCGGCGCGACACCGCCGTGCCGAAAGGCATGGTGTTCATCCCGTTCTGCTACACCGAGGCGCCGGCCAACATCCTCACCCACCCGCAGCTCGATCCCTGGGGCAAGATCCCCGAGTTCAAGTATTGCGCCGCAAAGGTGGAACCGCTCGCGCGCTCCAAGCAGGCGGCGGAGTAGCTCCGATCCGACAAGGCCCACGATGACCGCCTGGCTGCGCGATTGCTGGTATCTCGCGTTGCCGAGCCGCGACCTCGGCGGCGGGCGGCTCGTGCCGAAGGTGATTCTCGGCGAGCCGCTCGTGTTCGGCCGCGACGGGTCGGGCCGCGTCTTCGCGCTGCGCAACATCTGCCCGCATCGCGGCATCCCGCTGCATCACGGCTGGATCGAAGGCGACGGCGTGCGCTGCTGCTATCACGGCTGGAAATTCGCCGCCGCCGACGGGCGCTGCCTCGACATCCCCTCGCTGGTGCCCGAGCAGAAGCTGCACCTCGACCGCATCCGCGTGGCCGCGCCGCCGGTGCGCGAGGCGCAGGGCAATGTGTGGGTGTGGTTCGCGCGCGAAGGGGCCGCGGTGGACGCCGCGGCGCTGCCGCCGCCGCCGCTGGCGCCCGATATCGGCGAGCGCGCGCCGGCCGTGGCGATCGCGATGGATTTCGCGTGCAATGTGGACGATGCCGCGCTCGGGCTCATGGACCCGACGCACGCCGCCTATGTTCACACCTCGTGGTGGTGGCGCAAGAATCCGAAGAAGGTGCGGCTCAAGGAGAAATCCTACATTCCGTATGGCGCCGGCTTCCGCATGGAGCGGATCGTGCTCGGCGAGAAGGGCTCGAAGCCCTACCGTCTGCTCGGGCGCGGCACCTCGACCGAGATCACGTTCGAGCTGCCCGGCATCCGGATCGAGCACGTGAAGGGCGACCGCCACAGCGTCGTGGCGCTCACCGCGATCACGCCCTGCGAAGCGAACCGGACCGAGGTGCACCAGCGCATCTACTGGACCCTGCCGGCGCTCGGCTGGGCGCGCCCGGTCGTGCGCCATCTGGCGCGCATCTTCCTGGGGCAAGACCGCGACGTGGTCGTGAAGCAGCAGGAAGGCCTCGCCTACAAGCCGAACCTGATGCTCGTCGACGACGCCGACACCCAGGCCAAATGGTATCACCGGCTGAAGCAGGAATACCTGAAGGCCCAGGAGGAAGGCCGGCCGTTCCGCAACCCCGTCGAGGCCCGGCTGCTGCGCTATCAGAGCTGAGAGGCCGATTTTCCCGTGATCCGGCCGGCAGAGGGCTGCGTATGAGGGACCGGACGTCGTCTCGAGAGCAATGGAGCCTCCGCGGATGCTTTCCGGCGTGGTTGCGGCCCTGCCGATACCGGCCCAGGCGGCCGCCGATGGGTTTTCCACGGCCATGACGCGCGCCGCCGGTACCCTTCCGCCTGCTCCGGCCGGCGAAAACAAGATGGAAGGGCTGCTGCACGCGGTCGCCACGCTGCGCGACCGCGCGGCGTTCGCCGAGCTGTTCCAGCATTTCGCGCCGCGCCTCAAGGCGTTCATGATGAAAGGCGGGGCCGACAGCGACACCGCCGAGGAACTGGCCCAGGAGGCGATGATCCAGGTTTGGCGGCGCGCCGAAAGCTTCGATCCGTCCCGCGCGGCGGCATCGACCTGGATCTACACGATCGCGCGCAACAAGCGCATCGACCGCCTCCGGCGCGAGCGGCGGCCCGACATGAGCGAAGAGGAATACACCGCCGCGCTGGGCGGGGCCGACGACGGCGGCGGACGCGGCGACCGGGCCGCCGAACGCGGCCAGGCCGAGGCGCGACTCGCGCGCTCGGTGCAGGAGCTGCCGGAAGACCAGGCCGCCGTCGTGAAGATGGCGTTCTACGAAGACAAATCGCACTCGGCGATCGCCGCCGAACTGAAACTGCCGCTGGGAACCGTCAAATCGCGCATACGTTTGGCGCTCACCCGGCTGCGTGGAATGATACAGGACCTGGACCCATGATCGCGCATCGCCCGCCCGAAGAATTCCTGCTGGGCTATGCCTCGGGCAGCCTGCCCGAGCCCATCGCCCTCGTCGTCGCGTCGCACGCGGCGCTGTGCCCGGAAACCGCCCGCGAGATCGGCCGCCTCGAGCGCCTCGGCGGCGCGCTGCTCGACGGCCTCGCGCCGGCGGAGCTGAAGACCGGCGCGCTCGACCGCGCGCTGGCGGCGCTCGACATCGCGCCGCCGGCGCCGCCGAAGCCGATCGTCACGCCCGCCGCGCGCGCATTGCTGCCCGCGCCGCTGTGGCCGTACGTCAAGGGCGACCTCGCGAACGTCGCCTGGCAGCGGCGCAGCGCCGACGTCCATACCGCCGATCTCGTCACCGACGGCGGTGCGCGGCGCGCGTTCCTGCTGCGCGTCAAGGCCGGCCGTCCGGTGCCGCGCCATACGCATCGCGGCCTCGAACTCACGCTGGTGCTGACCGGCGCCTATTGCGATGCCGCGAACTGCTTCGAGCGCGGCGATCTCCAGGTGGCCGACCCGACGATGGATCACCAGCCGGTGGCGCAGGCGGGCGACGACTGCATCTGCCTGGTGGCGCTCGAGGCGCCGATCCGGTTCACCGGCCCGATCGGGCGGCTCGCCAATCCTTTCGTGAAGCTCTAGGCCGGCGCGACAGGGGACAACGCCGCGCGGACGGACTAGGTTCGCCGCGGCTTTCTCCGCTGGATCATGCCTCTTCCCTGGAAAACCGCGTGGATCACCGGCGCGAGCTCGGGCATCGGGCGCGCGCTCGCGCTGTCGCTCGCGCGGCGCGGCGTTACGGTCGCGGCCAGCGCTCGCTCGCGCGACGCGCGCGAGGCCCTCGCCGCCGAGGCCGGCGCCGGATCGGCCAGCGCGCGCATCCTGCCGACGCCGCTCGACGTCACCGACCGCGCCGCGGTGAAAGCCGCGGCCGAAGCCGCGATCCGCGTCTTCCGCGGCCCGCCCGATCTCATCGTGCTCAATGCCGGCACCTATCTGCCGATGACGGCCGACGCCTTCGATGCCGCCCGCTTCCGCACGCAAGTCGAAGTGAACCTCATGGGCACGGTGCACATGCTGGAAGCGCTGCTGCCGGCCTGCCTGGCGGCGCGGCGCGGGCACATCGCCATCGTGTCGTCGGTCGCCGGCTATCGCGGG
>CAZUYG010000348.1:0-4574 GCA_964624265.1 uncultured Candidatus Odyssella sp. | reverse complement strand
AATGGTGCGTCCGCGGCCGGGGCCGGGACGGCTGTCTTCCTGCGCCCCAGACGGTCGACGAGCGCGAACAGCGCGGGATTGGCCGTGATCGAAAGGATCGCACTGGCAAGGATCAGATCGCGTCCCTGCTCGGGCAGGAGCTTCAGCGCGAGCCCGAGCGTGGCGAGGATGAACGAGAACTCGCCGATCTGCGCGAGGCTGGCGGAAATCGTCAGCGCCGTCGCCCTGGGGCGCCGGAACGCGAGCACGATGAGGAACGCCGCCGCCGATTTGCCGATCATCACGATCGCGAGCGCGGCCAGCACCGGCAGCGGCTCGCGCACGAGGATCATCGGATCGAACAGCATGCCGACCGAGACGAAGAACAGCACCGCGAAAGCATCGCGCAGCGGCAGCGTCTCGTCGGCCGCCCGCTGGCTGAGCTCCGATTCGCCGAGGATCATGCCGGCGAAGAACGCGCCGAGCGCGAACGACACGTCGAACAGCAGCGCGCAGCCATAGGCCACGCCGAGCGAGATCGCGAGCACCGCGAGCCGGAACAGCTCGCGATTGCCGGTGTGGACGATGCGGTGCAGCACCCAGGGGATCACGCGGCGCCCGACGACGAGCATCATCGCCACGAACGCCGCGATCTTCGCGATGGTAACGGCGAGGCTGATCGCGATGTCGGGAATGCCGGCAATCGCGAACGGCACGGCCGCCTTCGGCGCGCCCTCGGCGCCGAGAACGCCGGCCAGCGCCGGCAGCAGCACGAGCGTCAACACCATCGCGAGGTCTTCGACGACGAGCCAGCCCACCGCGATTCGCCCGCGCTCGCTGTCGAGCAGGTGGCGCTCCTGCAGCGCGCGCAGCAATACGACGGTGCTCGCGACCGACAGCGCGAGGCCGAAAACGACGCCGGCGCCGATCGACCAGCCGAGCGCAAGGCCGAGGCCGAGCCCGAGCGCCGTGGCCACCGCCATCTGCCCGATCGCGCCCGGAATCGCGATCGCCTTCACCGAGAGCAGATCCTTGAGCGAGAAGTGGAGGCCCACGCCGAACATCAGCAGGATCACGCCGATCTCGGCGAGCTCGCCCGCCAGCGCCTGGTCGGCGACGAAGCCCGGCGTATGCGGGCCGACAAGAACGCCGGCGAGCAGATAGCCGACGATCGGCGAGATGCGCAGCCGGTTCGCCACCGCGCCGAGCGCGAATGCCAGCACGATGCCGACGACGATGGTGGCGATGAGCGGCGTGTGATGCGGCATCCGCACGGTTTAGGGAGCGCACCATATCGACGCAAGAAAACTCGCGCCGCGCGCCCGTAGCGGTCATCCGCGCGCCGATCGCCTCGCGAAAATTGATCCGGCGTGATCGGCGCCCCACTGGCGGCGGCGCGGACGCAGCCTTATCTTCCGGGCCGATGGGGGCTTCCTCTGGAGAGAACGCCATGTGGCTCTGGCCCAAGCACAAGACCGTCATGCCGCCCAAGGAGCGCGCGCCGGCCGGCCGCGCGACCGCGCTGCCGGTGGTCAACAAGCATTACGTGAACGGCACTCCGATCAAGCCGCCATTCCCTTCGGGCCTGGAGCTTGCCCTGTTCGGACTCGGCTGCTTCTGGGGCGCGGAAAAGGCGTTCTGGAAGGAGCCCGGCGTTTATTCGACCTCGGTCGGCTATGCCGCCGGCTACACGCCGAACCCCACCTATCAGGAAGTGTGCTCGGGCCTCACCGGCCACAACGAGGTCGTGCGCGTGGTGTTCGATCCCGGCCGCGTGTCCTACGAGCGGCTGCTGCAGCTCTTCTGGGAAAGCCACGATCCCACCCAGGGCATGCGCCAGGGCAACGACGTCGGCACGCAATACCGCTCGGGCATCTACACCTATTCGGCGGAGCAGCGCCGCGCCGCCGAAGCCTCGCGCGACGCCTATCAGGCGATGCTCAAGGAGCACGACTACGGCGACATCACGACCGAGATCGTGGACGCGCCCGAGTTCTACTACGCCGAGGATTACCACCAGCAATATCTGGCGAAGAATCCGATGGGCTATTGCGGCCTCGGCGGCACCGGCGTGGCCTGCCCGATCGGGCTGACGAAGGCGGCGGAGTAGGCGGCGCGAGACACGCGCGGTGCGCGCGCGCCGCGCGATCCTGTGGGTGCTGATGGCCGCGCCCGTCGCGGCCATCCTCGCCTATGTCGGGATCGTTGCGCTCGCGGTCTCGCTTGCCGACCGGAATTTCGACGTGCGGCGCGGCTCGGTGCAATACTATGCGCTGTTTGGCGCAACGATCCGCAACGTGCCGCTGATCGAGCCCGCCGGCGAGCCACGTTTCCAATTCCGCGGCGGCGACGGGCCGAAGCCGACCGAGACGATCGTCTACTACGACAGCAATGCCCGGGCGGCGCGGGCCGAGGCCGAGATCGCCCGGTATCTCGAGCAACGCGGCTACGCGCGCCAGAAAAACCCGAATCCGCCGCCTGCCGAATCTTTCGCGGCCGGCACGGTGTATTTCGACATCGTCACGAAGGCGCTGCCGGACGGACGGATTCGGATCTTCGTCACGAAATTCGAGTTTTGAGCGCGATACCTACGCGATATCCGTTACGGATATCTGCGTCGTGCGGCCGTTCCGCGCGCGAATTCCGCGGCGAAATCGGCGCGCGCCGCCGGATGAATTTTCGTTTTGCCACAATCGCCCCGCAGCTTCGCCCGCTCGCGAAACTGTCGCGCGTGACGCGCGTTCGTTTTCAGATCGATTTTCACCGCGAGTACGAGGGACATCGGGCGAATGCACATCGGACGCCAGACCGGGCACGGCCAGCGCGCGACTTCCGCTTTCCGTCTTCTGGCCTTCCTCCTTCTGGTTCCCGGTGCAGCCGCGCCGCTCGCGCCGGCCGAGGCGCGCGAGCCCGGCGCGCGCCGCGCGATCGCGCCGCTGCTCGAATCGAAAAAGACGCTGCGGATCGGCGTGGTCGGCGATTCGGTCGCCGGCGATCTCGCGCGCGGCCTGCACAAGCTCGTGGCCGCCGGGCGCCCGCACACGGTCGTGAAATTCACGCGGCCGGCCACCGGCCTGATGCGCGACGACGTCTTCGACTGGGCCGGCGCGCTCGGCGGATTCCTCCGCAAGACGAGGCTCGACGTCGTTGCCGTCATCATCGGCGGCAACGACCGCCAGTCGATCTGGAAAGACGGCACGCGTCTCGACTACGGCTCTCCGGCGTGGGTCGAGGAATACGAACGGCGCCTCGCGCGCTTCATGGACGTCCTCGCGAAGTCCGGCGCCCGGATCTACTGGGCGGGCCTGCCCGTGGTGCGCTCGGACCACATGAGCCGCGATTACCGGCGGATCAACGCGCTGCAGCGGGCGCAGGCCCGGCGCCACGGTTTCACCTATGTCAGCCTCTGGGAGCCGTTCGCCGACGGCAAGGGCAACTACACCTCGTTCGGCCGCAACATCGACGGCGTGAAGCGGCGGCTGCGCAAGAACGACGGCATGCATTTCTCGCTCGACGGCGAATTGCTGCTCGCGCACGTGGTCGCCCGCGCGATCGCGCGCGACTTGGACGAGATCGCGCCGGCGCACTGACCATCCGGCCGGCGCGGCGCCGCACATGCTTTTTCCGACGCTCGATTTCGCGCTGTTCTTCGTCGCGGTGTTCGCGCTCGGGTGGGCGCTGCGCGACCGCGCGGAGCCGCGCAAGCTCGTGCTGCTCGGCGCGAGCTATTTTTTCTACGGCTTCTGGGACTGGCGCTTTCTCGCGCTGCTCGCCGGCAGTTCCGCCGTCAACTACGCCGCGGGAGCGCTGCTCGCCCGCGCCGGCACCAATCGCGCGCGCCGCCGCATCGTCGCCGCCGCGCTCGCCGCCAATCTCGCGACGCTCGGCTTCTTCAAATATTACGGCTTTTTCGTCGACAGCCTCGCCGATCTCCTGCTCTCGGTGGGTTTTCAGCGCGACATGCCGTTCCTCGAAATCGTGCTGCCGGTCGGTATTTCATTCTTCACGTTCCAGGGCATCTCCTACGTCGTCGACGTCTATCGCGGCCACGCGAAGCCGGTCGCGTCTCCGGTCGATCTCTTCCTCTACATTTCGTTCTTCCCGCAGCTCGTCGCGGGGCCGATCGTGCGCGGCTCCGATTTCCTGCCGCAGCTCGCGAAGCCGCCGCAGCTCGCGCGCACCGCGGCGGTTTACGGCTTCCTGCTCATCCTCGCCGGCATGCTGAAGAAAACGGTCGTGGCGCACTACATCGCCGTCGATCTCGTCGATCCGGCGTTCGAGGATCCCGCCGCCTTCGGCAGCGCCGACCTCGTGGCCGCGCATTATGCGTATGCGATCCAGGTTTATTGCGACTTCTCCGGCTACAGCGACATCGCGATCGGCACGGCGGCGCTGCTCGGCTTCCGCTTCAAGAAGAATTTCGACCGGCCGTTTTCCGCGACGTCGATGCAGCAGCTCTGGCAGCGATGGCACATCTCGCTCTCCACCTGGCTGCGCGACTACCTCTACCGGGCGCTGCGCGGCCGGCGGCGCGATGCGGGCTGGCGCATGCACCGCAACATCTTCCTCACGATGCTGCTGGGCGGCCTCTGGCA
>CAZUYG010000347.1:0-4576 GCA_964624265.1 uncultured Candidatus Odyssella sp. | reverse complement strand
GAGGGAGGAACGACGCCGCGATGGGGCTTAGCATAGCCATCGTCGGCTCGGGGCCGAGCGGCTTCTATACGGTCGAATCGGCGCTCGAGAAGTGGCCCGACTGCACGGTCGATATCATCGAAAAGCTGCCCACGCCCTATGGGCTGATCCGCTATGGCGTGGCGCCCGATCATGCGAAAACCAAGACCGTGGCGAAAAGCTACGAGAAGCTGGCGCTCGACCCGCGCGTGCGCTTCTTCGGCAATGTCGAGGCCGGCAAGGACGTGAGCGTCGCCGAACTGCGCGAGCGCTACGACGCCGTGGTGCTGGCCACCGGCTGCTCGACCGACAAGAAGCTGGGTATCAAGGGCGACGACAAGAAAGGCGTGCTCGGCTGCGCGGCCTTCGTGAACTGGTACAACGGCCTGCCCGCCGCGCGCGACCTTCGGCCGCCGCTCGACACCGAGAGCGTCGTCGTCGTCGGCATCGGCAACGTGGCCGTCGACGTGGCGCGCGTGCTGGTGAAGACGCCCGAGGAAATGGCGCCCACCGACTTGATGGAACACGCGGCGCGCGCGATCCATGCCGCGCCGATCCGGCAGGTCTACATGGTCGGCCGGCGCGGGCCGCTGCACGCGCAGTTCACGAACGTCGAGCTGCGCGAGATGGGCCATTTGAAGGACGCGGCGGCCGTCGTCGATCCCGCGCAGCTTCCCGAAACGATTCCCGACGACGCCAAGGCCGAGTTCAACGACCGCCAGCTGCGCCTGATCCAGCGCAACATCGACACGTTGCGCGAGTTCACGACGATCGCGCCGGGCGCGCGCCGGAAGCGCGTGCATTTCGCGTTCTATGCGAATCCGGTCGAGATCCTGGGCGGCGAGCGCGTGACCGGTGTGCGCTTCGAGAAGACGAAGGTCGAGAAGGGGCGCGCAACAGGCACCGGCGCGTTCTTCGAGATTCCGTGCGGGCTCGTGATTCCCGCGATCGGTTACTATTCGCTGCCGGTGCCCGGCGTGCCGTGGGAAGGCGGCAAGGCGATCAACAAGGAGGGGCGCATCGAGCCCGGCCTCTACTGCGTCGGCTGGATCAAGCGCGGGCCCTCCGGCGTGATCGGCACGAACAAGCCCGACGGCGACGCGGCGGCCGAGCAGATCGCGGCCGATACCGGGGGCACCGGCACCGGCAAGCCGGGGCGCGCCGGGCTCGAAAGCCTGCTCGCCGCGCGCATGGTTCGTGTCGTGAGTTTCGCCGACTGGAAGCGAATCGAGGCCGCGGAGGCGGCGCGGGCCACCCCGCCCTGCCCGCGACGCAAATTCGCGACCGTGGCCGAAATGCTGGCTGCCCTCGACGGCGCCGGCACGGGCTCGGCTCCGCCCACGGTTGCGGCTCAGGCCAACTAAATGACTGCAAATACAAATGAAATACGTTCGTATACGAACTATTTGAGTTCGGATATTTTAGACCTATAATAATTCTGCATTCCGGCCCCGCGCGGCATTGCGGCCGGGCGGGTCTTTTGCCCGCGGCAGCGCCGCACTACAGTCCGCGGCCCGCGCCCGAGGCAGAAGCGCGAGACGCGACGAAGAAGAGAGAGGACACGAGGACCATGGATGGAAATGCCGGCGCGCGCGCCCGGGGCGACAGGCGCGAGATCGAATCGGCCGTCATCCGCTTCGCCGGCGATTCCGGCGACGGCATGCAGCTCACCGGAAGCCAGTTCACGCAGGCCACGGCGCTGGCGCGCAACGACCTGGCGACGTTCCCGGACTTCCCCGCGGAAATCCGCGCCCCGGTCGGCACGACGTTCGGCGTCTCGGCCTATCAGATCAATTTCGGCGCGCGCACGATCAAGACCGCGGGCGACGATCTCGACGTTCTCGTCGCGATGAACCCGGCCGCGCTCAAGACGAACCTCAAGGACGTGAAGCGCGGCGGCCTCGTCATCATCGACATCGGCGAGTTCACCGACAAGAACTTCCGCAAGGTGAACTACACGAGCAATCCGCTCGAGGACGGCACGCTCGACGGCTACAAGAGCCTGAAGATCGACATGTCGCGCCTGACGCTCGAATCGGTCGCGCAGTTCGGGCTCGGCCAAAAGGACGGCCTGCGCTGCAAGAACATGTGGGCGCTCGGCCTCATCTACTGGATGTACGGCCGCGATCCGCAAGTGACGGTCGACTGGCTGAAATCGCGCTTCGCCAAGAACCAGACGGTCGCCGACGCCAACGTGGCGGCGCTCAAGGCCGGCCATGCCTTCGGCGAGACGGCGGAAATGCCCGCGGAAGTGGGCCAGGTGCTGGTGCCGGCGGCGCCGATCCAGCCCGGCCTCTATCGCGCGCTCACGGGCACCGAAGCCGTCGCCTGGGGCCTCGTCACCGGCGCAAGGCTCGCCGGCCTGCCGATGGTGTTCGCCGGCTATCCGATCACGCCGGCCTCGGCGCTGCTGCACGTTCTGGCGGGCCTGAAGGAATACGACGTTCTCACCTTCCAGGCGGAGGACGAGATCGCCGCCGTGTGCGCCGCGATCGGCGGCTCTTATGCCGGCTCGCTCGGCGTCACCTCCTCGTCCGGCCCCGGCGTGGCGCTCAAGACCGAAGCGATCGGCCTCGCGATCGCGACCGAGCTGCCGCTGGTCATCGTCAATTCGCAGCGCGGCGGCCCTTCGACCGGCCTGCCGACGAAAACCGAGCAGTCCGATCTCTATCAGTCGGTCTGGGGCCGCAACGCCGACGCGCCGCTCGTCGTTCTCGCCGCGCATTCGCCCGGCGACGCGTTCGAGGTGGCGATCGAGTCCGTGCGCATCGCCGTCCACTACATGACGCCGGTGATCCTGCTGACCGACGGTTACATCGCGAACGCCTCGGAGCCGTGGCAGATACCGGACGTCTCAAAGCTCGCGCCGTTCCCGGCGAAGTTCCGCGAGGATCCGCAGGGCTTCCATCCGTTCCTGCGCGACGAGCGCCTGGTGCGCAACTGGGCGAAGCCGGGCACGCCGGGCCTCCAGCACCGCATCGGCGGCATCGAGAAGGACTACAATTCGGGCAACATCTCCTACGAGCCCGAGAACCATCAGAAGATGACGAACGTCCGCCGCGACCGCATCCTCGGCATCGCGAAGGACATTCCGCTGCAGAAGGTCGAGCAGGGCAACACGAAGGGCCGGCTCGCCGTCGTGGGCTGGGGCTCGACCTATGGCCCGATCAGCCGCGCGGTGGACCGCTGCCGCGCCGACGGCCTCGACGTTTCGCACATCCACCTGCGCTACATCTGGCCGCTGCCGCGCAACCTGGGCGAACTGCTCGCCGGCTTCGACCAGGTGATCGTGCCCGAGATGAACGACGGCCAGCTCGTGACGCTGCTGCGCGCGCAATATCTCGTGCCGGCGCAAGGCCTCAACAAGGTCACCGGCAAGCCGTTCAAGATCTCCGAGATCGAAGCCGCGATCCGCGACCGTCTCGCCACCCGTCAAGCCGCCGAGTAGATGCGATGAACGTTCAATCCCCGAAGAAGCTCCTCCCGAAGGACTACGCGACCGACCAGGATGTGCGCTGGTGCCCGGGTTGCGGCGACTACGCGATCCTGCGCGGCGTGCAGAAGGCGCTCGCCGACATGGGCGCCGACCCGGCGAACACCGTGTTCGTCTCGGGCATCGGCTGCGCGGCGCGCTTTCCCTATTACGTCGCCACCTATGGCTTCCACACCATCCACGGCCGCGCGCCGGCAGTGGCGACCGGCGTGAAGCTCGCCAACCCCGCGCTTACCGTGTTCGTGGTGGGCGGCGACGGCGACGGGCTCTCGATCGGCGGCAATCACACGATGCACGCGATCCGGCGCAACGTCGACATCAACTACCTGCTGTTCAACAACGAGATCTACGGCCTCACGAAGGGTCAGTATTCGCCCACCTCGCGCCTCGGCACGCGCTCGCCGTCGACGCCGACTGGCTCGATCGATCCGCCGGTCTCGGCGCTGCAATTCGCGATGGGCGCCAATGCCCGCTTCATCGCGCGCACGATCGACCGCCGGCAGGACCACATGCCGGGCATCGTCTCGCGCGCGGCCGCGCACAAGGGCTGCTCGTTCGTGGAGATCATCCAGAACTGCATCGTCTACAACGACGGCGCGTTCGACAGCTTCGCCGAGAAAGACGTGAAGGACGAGCAGCAATTGGAGCTCGTCCACGGCAAGCCGATGATCTTCGGCAAGGCCAAGAACAAGGGTATCCGCTTCAACCCGAAGACGATGTCGCTCGAGATCGTCACGATCGGCGAGAACGGCATCACGGCGGACGACATCATCGTCCACGACGAGACCAACCGCATGCTGGCCGTGATGCTGTGCCAGCTCGAGCCGCCGAACTTCCCGGTGCCGATCGGCGTGATCTACAACAACCCCGCCCCGCAGCCCTACGAGACCGCGGTGTGGGCGCAGATCGCGACGGCCAGGGAAAAGCTCAAGGGCAAGCCTGCGGACCTCAACGCCATGCTGCGCAAGGGCGCGACCTGGACGGTGGCGGGCTGAACCACCCGGCGCTGCGCCGCTCGAACACGAAGGGCGCCCTTACGGGCGCCCTTTTCGTTTGTCCCGTTCG
>CAZUYG010000346.1:0-4603 GCA_964624265.1 uncultured Candidatus Odyssella sp. | reverse complement strand
CGGCGGGGCGCCCCCGGCCCGCCCGGCCCCCCCCCGAGCCGCGCCGCCGTCGCCTCGACGCGGCCGCCCGCATCGATGCGCTCCCAGCCGAGTGACGCCGCGTCCGGCTCGCGCTGGCCGCGCGCGACGGCGGCGTCGGCGTCCGAGGCGTCCCCCGCGCGCCCGCCGATCCGCGCTTCGCGCACCGCCAGCGGCGCCTCGAGCCAAATTCCGGCAAAGCGCGCGCCCGCCCGTTTTGCCGCCGCTTCGAGCGCGGCGCGGTGCGCGGCGTTGCCCGAGACGGCGTCGGCGATCACGCCGTGCCCGCCGCGAAGCGCCGCCTCGGCGCGGCGGATCAGCTCGGCATAGACGCGCTCGGTCCATTCCGGCGTGTAGTGGCTTTTCGGCAGGCGCGCTTCGGCCGGCACGCCGGCCAGGCGCTTGCGGATCACGTCGCTGCGCAACAGCAGCGCGCCGGGCAAGGCGCCGAGCCGCGGCGCCACCGCGCGCGCGACGGTGGATTTGCCGGTGCCCGAGAGCCCGCCGATTGCCACGAGCACCGGCGGCGGCGGCGCCAATGCGGCCTCGGCGAGATCGAAATAGGCGGCGGACTCGGTCCAGGCCGAATCCCGCGCCTCGTTCGCCGCGATCGTCGCCTCGATGTGGCCGCGGATGATCGCGCGCATCGCGAGGAACAGCGGCAGCGTGGCGAGTCCGCCGACGTCGCCGCTCGCCTCGACATAGCCGTTGAGCGCGAGATTGGCGTGGCTGCCGAGCCCGCGATGGACGAGGTCCATCAGCAGGAACGCGAAGTCGTAGAAGACGTCGATGCGGCGGAAGCCGGGATCGAACTCGATCGCGTCGAACAGCAGCGGCTTTCCGCCGACGAGGCAGATGTTGCGCAGATGCAGATCGCCGTGGCCGTCGCGGATGCGGCCTTCGGCGCCGCGCCGGTCGAGGAGCGGCGCCAGCGCCGCGAAGCGCGCGCGGCAGGCGGCGTGCAGCGCACCGGCGCGCGCCGCCGCGAGCGGGCGCGGCACCGCGGCGCGCGCGACCGAGGCCGCGTTGCCTTCGATGATCCGGCCGATCGTGGCGGCGCCGCCTTCCGCACGTTCCGCGGAATCGTGGAAGCGTGCGATCATCTCCACCGCGGCGGCGACGTGGCCCGGCGTGAGCGTGCCGCGCTCGGCCATGCGGTCGAACAGCAGGCCCTGGTCGAAGCGACGCATGACGACGAGCCAGTCGAGCGTTTCGCCCGCGCCGCCGATCGCCAGCGCGCCATCGGGCCGCCGCACCAGCGGCTCCACGGCGCGATAAAGCTCGGGCGCGGTGCGCCGGTTGACGCGCAGTTCCTCCTCGCAGGCCGCGCGGCGCTTCTCGACGGTCGAATAGTCGATGTAGGAGAGCTTGACCGCGCGCTTCAGCTTCACCGCGCGCTCCCCGGCCAGGAACACGTGGGAGATGTGCGTGTCGACGCGCTCGACCGGGCCGGCGCCGCCATGCGCCTCGGGGCGCTCGAGGAAAGCGACGAGAGCGGCCTGCTCCGGCGCCGCGCTCAAACCGCCGCGCCCGGCACCGGATGCGGCGCCTCGTAGCCCTCGGGATCCTGGTGGATGATGATCTCGGCGTTCGGGAACGCGGCGTGCAGCTCGGCCTCGATCGCGTCCGAAACCTCGTGCGCGCGGATGAGCGGCATCTTGGGATCGAGCTCGAGGTGGAACTGGATGAACGTGAGCAGCCCGGCCCGGCGCGTGCGCAGGTCGTGCACCGAGCGCGCCTCGGTGTGCGACCGCGCGATCGCGACGATGCGCTCGCGCTCCGCCTCGCCCAGTTCGCGGTCCATCAGCTCGTCGAGCGCCTGGCGCCCGATCTGCCAGGCGTTCCACAGCAGATAGCCGACGATGGCGACGGCGAAGATCGAATCGGCATAGCGCCAGCCCCACAGCAGATTGATGAGGAGCGCGACGATGACGCTGGCGTTGATCAGCACGTCGCCGGCGTAATGCAGCGAATCGCCGCGCACCGCGAGCGACCCGGTGCGATGGATGACCCGGCGCTGGATGACGACGAGCACCACCGTCAGCACGATCGAGAACACCATCACGCCGATGCCGACATACTCCTGCCCGATCGGCTTGGGCGCGAAAAAGCGGCGCACGGCCTCGGCCATCAGCAGCACGCCGGAGCCGGCGACGAAGGCCGATTGTCCGAGGCTGGCCAGCGCTTCGGCCTTGCCGTGGCCGAAGCGGTGCTCGGCATCGGCCGGCTGCACCGAATGACGGACGGCGAACAGCGTGAGGATCGAGGCGCCGGCGTCGAGCAGCGAATCGACCAGCGTCGACAGGATCGAGACCGAATCGCTGAGCCACCACGCCGCGGTCTTGGCGACGATGAGCAGCAGCGCCACCGCGACCGAGGCCATGGTCGCGAGTTTCATCAGGCGTGCCGCATCGCCCGGGGCCGTTGCCCGCGCTGCGGCGATGGAGGTGCTCGAGGCGTCCATGCCCTTATCTAGGCCGCACGCAGCGCGGGGTGAAGCACCTGCGCGCCGCATGCGGTCCGCATTTCCTGCGAGGGATTCGCAATCGCGCGCCGGACAACGGCCCGCCGCCGCCGGCTACGGAAACAACACTTCGGTCTTCCACCCCGCCCCTTCGCGCTCGTAAACGAGGCGGTCGTGCAGGCGGAAGCGGCCGTCCTGCCAGAATTCCAGGCGCTCGTGGCGGATGCGGAAGCCCGACCAGTGCGGCGGGCGCGGCACGCCGCCGATGCCGAACTGGGCGGTGAACTTCGCCACGCGGCCCATCAGCTCGATCTTGCCGCCCATCGGCCGCGACTGCAGCGAGGCCCAGGCGCCGAGCTGGCTGCCGCGGTCGCGCGACGCGAAATAGGCATCGGCCTCCTCGGCCTCGACCGGCGCCGCCGGCCCTTCGATGCGGATCTGGCGCTTCATGCTTTTCCAGTGAAAGCACAGCGCGGCGTTCTTCGTCGCGAGGAGCTCGCGGCCCTTGCGGCTCTCGAAATTGGTGAAGAACACGAAGCCGCGCGCATCGGCGCCCTTCAGCAGCACCATACGAAGGCTCGGGCGGCCGTCCGGCGCCACCGTGGCCAGCGCCACGGCGTTGGGGTCGGCCGGCTCGCGCTCCCTGGCGGCGTCGAACCAGGCGCGGAAGAGATCGATCGGATCGCTGGTGGGCGTTATCGACATCGCTCGATTCTTTGTCGTGCGGCGGGTTCTAGGCCAAGCGGCCGCCGCGCGCCAGAAATTGCTCGCGCGTTAACCCCGCCGCAACCGGGATGACGGCAAGGCTTTGTTCTGCCATAATTGCCCTACACAAGTCCGGTGTCCGGGCAGCACGCGGGGATCAGGGCGTCCGTATCGAAGTCGGGCGAGACGACGCGGTCCCAGACGAAGACAGGGCGGCTCCGGCCGCCCGGTGCAACACAACCAATGAGGTAGAAACGATGCGCATGATGGCCTTGGGCCTTGCTGCAGCGATGGCGGTCTCCGTCGCCGGCTGCGAAACCAACAATCAGACGACTGGCGCCGTGATCGGCGCAGGCGCGGGCGCCCTGATCGGCTCCCAGATCGGCCGCGGCAGCGGCCGCATCGCCGCCACCGCCATCGGCGCGGTGCTCGGCGCCGCGATCGGCAGCGAGATCGGCCGCCGGCTCGACGAGCGCGACCGCATGATGTACGCGCAGACGGCCACCTACGCCGCGGAAAGCGCGGCGGTGGGCCAGGCCCAGAGCTGGGAGAACCCGCAATCGGGCAACCGCGGCACGGTCACGCCGACCTCGGCCGCTTATCGCGGCAATGACGGCCGCCAGTGCCGCAACTTCAGCGAGACGATCACGCTCAAGGACGGCAAGTCCGAGCAGATCAACGGCCGCCGCTGCAAGAACGCGGACGGCAGCTGGGAATTCGTCGGCTAACGCCGCGCGAAACTCTTCGAGACGCGAAGCGGCGGGCCCTCAGCCCGCCGCTTTTCGTTTGAGCGGCTCGAGCGCGCGAACGCCCTCCTCCGGCACCACGGGCGCGAACAGCGTTTCGAGATCCATGTCGAGCGCCGCGCGCTCGGCGGCGCCGGCCCCGGCGAGCACGCCGGCCAGCCGCGCGCGCCATTGCGTGCGCACGAAAGCGAGATCCTCGCCCGCGTCGAGGCCGAGATCGAGATCGCGCAGCAGCGCCGAGAGCTTCACGGCCTTGGCGTCGCGCGCCAGATACCAGCCCGAAGGCTCCGCGCGGCCGATGATCCGGTCTTCGGCGAGCCGATCGAGGATCGTCTGCACCGCGCCGCGATCGGAATCGGCCAAGGCATCGGCGGCGATGTCGGCGAGCGTATCGTGACGCACCGGCTTGCCGGTTTCGCGCGCGACGAAGAGCCGTTCGAGCATCAGCAGCGTGGCGATGAGCCGGCGCGCCGGCTGCGATCCCTTGGCGGTGCCGGCGCCCGGACGGCGGCGCCATTCCGCCGACGCCGCGACGATCTCGGCGCCGAACAGCACGATGCACCAGACGAGATATACCCAGAGCAGGAAGATCGGGATGATCGACAGCGTTCCGTACAGCGTCTTGTAGGACGGGAACGCCTCCACATAGAGCGCGAAGCCCCAGCGCAGC
>CAZUYG010000345.1:0-4608 GCA_964624265.1 uncultured Candidatus Odyssella sp. | reverse complement strand
GTCGCGCCGCTCGGCGTGCGCGCGAACGGCCGCGAGGCGCTGCTACGCTTCCGCGGCGGCCTGCTCGGGCACTGGAGCGTGTGGACCGCGGCGGCCGTGCAGGTGCTGCACCAGGCGCAGAAGGCGATCGCGGCCGACGCGATCCCGCCGGGCCTGCTCGCGCTCGACAGCTTCATCACCGACTGCAACAGCGTGATCTTCGACGTGGCCAACGATTTCGCCGGCTGCATCCCGGGATGCCACGAAGTGCTGCGCCGCCAGGGCCTGTTGCGCAGCGCTCTCTGCCTCGATCCCAAGGAAGTGCTGAGCCCCGGGCAGAGCGAAGGCATCGACCGGCTCTACGCGACGTATCCCGAGCTGACGGACGACGCCTTCGTCGTTGCGAATTTGCCGCGCTGGCGAAGCTAGGCCGCGACGATCTTCGGCCGGCCTTCGTAGAGATCGCGGCCTTGCACGAGCGCGCGGATCTTGGCGTCGGCGATCGGGCGCTTCAGCATCCAGAAGCCGCAATCGGGATGGATGTAGCGCACGCGCCCGCGCCCCAGCACCGTGTCGGCGCGCTCGATCGCGCGCGCGATCGCGTCGGCGCTCTCCACGTCGGTGCGCTTGATGTCGACGACGCCGAGGCCCATGCCGATCTCGGGGCGCAGGTCGCGGAACGCCGCCAGCTCCTCGGCCGGCCGGTGCGCGTTCTCCATCACGATGTGGTCGACGTGCAATGCGTTGAGATAGTCGATCAGCGAATTCCAGGTGCCCTTCTGGATCGTCTGGCCGCCGTAATTGCCGAAGCAGAGATGCACCGCGGGCACGGTCTTCACCGCCTTCAGCACGCGGTTGATCGCCTCGGCGGCCCATTTCCATTCGCTCGGCGCGCCCGGCAGGTTCGCCTCGTCCACCTGGATCACCTCGGCGTCGCAATGCGAAACCTGCTCGGCGAGCACGTCGGCGATCGCCATCGCCAGCTTCGAGACGTCGCCGTAATGCTTGTCGAGCAGCATCTTGGCGAGCATGTGCGGTCCGGTGAGCGTGAACTTGAACGGGCGCCGCGTCATCGCCTTGGCGCGCGCGCAGGCGGCGGGCAGGTCGAGCGTGCCCGCGCCGATCGCGCCGACGACCGCGCCGGGCGGGCGGCTGCGGAAGCGCGTCGCCGCGCGCTTCCTGTAATCGACGATCTCGGAGAAGTGGATGCCGGTGCGCACGCCGTCGAGCGGGCGAACGAAATATTCGATCATCCCGTTCGTCTCGGGGTGATTCACGTCGAAGCGATACAGCTCGCCGTCGCAGACGAGATCGATTCCGGCCTGCTCCTGCGTGTGGAGGACGACGCGCGTCGCGTCGATCAGCGCCTGCTCGCTCGGCAGCGCCGCGAGCCAGTCGGGAAGCGGATAGGAGCCGACGACGGTGGTCTGAATTTTTGCTGATGTCGTCATCCGCGTTTCTCTCCCGGTTGTGCTTGCCCGCTGTCGCGCGGGACCGTATAAGTATCCAACTGGTTACTTCTTGCAAGACGTAACCGGCATCGCCACACGATCAAGAAACGAGAGACGGATGGGGAGGATCGTGCGCGTCGACGTGGGGCGTCTCGATTACGCGCTCGTCGGCGAGTTCAAATTCTTCAAGACGCAGGCGCGGCCGACCGTGCTCGTGCGCCTCGCCGACGATGCGGGCGCCGAGGGCTGGGGCCAGTCCGTGCCCGTGGAGACGTGGACCTACGAGACGGTCGAGACGGTCGAGACCACGTTGCGGAACTACCTGGCGCCGGCCGTGCTCGGCGCGGACCCGTCCGATCTCGCCGACGTGCATGCGCGCATGGAGCGCGCCATCAAGCCGTCGTTCTCCGTGGGTCAGCCGCTCGCCAAGGCCGCGATCGATCTCGCCTGCTACGATCTCTGGGGCCGCAGTGCCGGCAAGAGCGCAGCCGCGCTGCTCGGCGGCGTGAAATGCGCCGAGATCAAGCTCTCGTGGACCGTCAACGCGACGAGCCTCGAAAAGGCCGAAGCGCAGCTCGAAGCCGGGCGCGCCGCCGGCTATTCCAGTTTCAACGTCAAGGTCGGCCCGCCGCAGACGCCGGACTACGATCTCGAATTGATCCGCCTGGTCACGCGCTTCGCGCCGGGCGGCTTCCATTGGTGCGACGCGAACACGAGCTACGACCTCGAAACCGCGCGGACAATGGCCAAGCGTTTCGCCGACGCGGGCTTGAAGGCGCTCGAATCGCCGCTGCCGCCCGCCCGCATCCGCGACTATCAGGCGCTGCGCAAGGCGGGCGCGCTCCCGATCTTGATGGACGAAGGCATCGTTTCGCCGGTCGAGGCCGAAGAGTTCATGGCGCTCGGCATGATGGACGGCATCGCGATGAAGGTCGCGCGCTGCGGCGGCCTCTGGCACGCCGCGCGCATCGTGGCCCTGCTCGAAAAATACGGCTTGAAGATTTTCGCCTCGGGCCTCACCGATGCCGAGCTGTCGATGGCGGCTTCGGCGCACCTCTTTGCCTGGGCCGGGCTCGCGGCGCCGGCCGCGCTCAACGGCCCGCAATATCTCGCCGGGCGCGGCACGGAAGACGAAGCGTTCCGCGCACTGGGCGACATCATGCGCGTGCCCGCCGGGCCGGGGCTCGGCGTCGCGGTCGGCGCGCGGGCGCGGCAGGCGATGACGGTGGCGGCGCAGGCATGAAGACGGCGAATTCGATGAACGCTGCGTTCCTGGCAAAGCTGGTGCCGCTTTCGGGCATCCTGGCCTTCCTCGTCGTGTGGGAAGCGGGCGTGTGGATCTTCAAGGCGCCGGCCTACCTCATTCCCCCGCCGACGCGCATCGCCGAGGTGATCGTCACCGAGTTCGGCAAGCTCGCGTTCCACGGCTGGATCACGACGTTCGAGATGCTGCTCGGCTTCGCGCTCGCGGTCGCGGTCGCGATTCCGCTGGCCATCGGCATCACGGCTTCGACACGGTTCGACCGCTTCATCACGCCGCAATTGCTGTTCTTCCAGGTGGTGCCGAAGGTCGCGATCGCGCCGCTGTTCCTGGTCTGGTTCGGCGTCGGCACGACGCCCAAGGTATTGGTGGCGTTCCTGATCGCATTCTTCCCGATCGTCATCGACGCGGCGGTGGGCCTGCGCTCGATGTCGTCGGAGATGCGCGATCTCGCGCGCTCGATGGGTGCCAGCAAGTGGCAGGTGTTCGCGCGCTTCCAGCTGCCGACGAGCCTTCCCTATCTCTTCAGCGGCCTCAAGGTCGCGGCGACGCTGGCCGTGGCCGGCGCCGTGGTCGGCGAGTTCGTCGGCGCCGACAAGGGGCTCGGCTATCTGCTGCTCGTCACCAATTCGAACGGCGAAACCGCGATGATGTTCGCCACGATCGTCGCGCTGACGCTGATCGGCCTCGTCTTCTTCTACGTCGTGGAGTTCTTCGAATCGATCCTGATCCCGTGGCACGTGAGCCATCGCGTGCGCGAGGATTCCGGTACGATGTAGTGCCTCGCAACCAACAAAACCTTGGGAGGAAGTCATGAAACGTGCCCTGATGCATTCGCTTCTGCTGGCCGCGGGAGTGTTCGCCGCGGCGGCGCCCGCGCTCGCCCAGCAGAAAGACAAGTTCCCGTTCCGCCTCAACTGGACGCTCTACGGCGAGCACGCGCCGTTCTTCGTCGCGCGCGACAAGGGCTTTTATGCCGCCGAAGGTCTCGACGTCGAAATCCAGGAAGGCTCGGGCTCCACGACCGTCTCGCAGCTCGTCGCCAGCGGCCGCAGCCCGGTCGCCTATGTCGACGCGGCCACGATGATGCGCGGCGTCATCAACGGCATGCCGATCAAGGCCGTGGGCGTCACGCTGCAGCAGAGCCCGATGGCCTTCATCTACCGCGCCGACGCGCCGCGGCCGACGAAAGTGTCGGAGCTCAAGGGCAGCCGCATCGCGATCACGGCCGGCGACGCCAGCCTCACGATCTTCACCGCCTTCATGGGCAAGCTCGGCATGAAGATGGAAGACGTGCAGATGATCGTCGTCGCCAATCCGGCGGCGAAAGAGCAGGCCGTGCTCAACAAGCAGGCCGACGCGCTGATGGGCTATTTCATGGATCAGGGCCCGCGCATGCAGCTCCAGACCGGCGTGAAGATGGGCTGGACGCGGCTCTACGACATGGCCGGCGTCACCACGCTCTCGAGCGCGATCATCGCCAACAACGACTGGATGAAGGATCCGAAGAACCAGGACCAGCTCCGCCGCTTCCTGCGTGCCTCGCAGCGCGGCTGGCAGTATTCGTTCGATCACCGCGCCGAGGCGGCGGAAATCTTCCGCAAGTCGGCACCGGTGTTCACGCAGGAGATCGCGCTGCTCGAGGTCGAGGGCACGATGACGATCCTTCACACCGAGCGCACCAAGGGCAAGCCGCTCGGCGTTTCCGACGCCGGCGACTGGCAGGATACGCAGGACCTGCTGGCGAAATTCGCGAACCTGAAGGCGCAGCCCGACGTGAAGGTGTACTTCACGAACGAGTACCTGTCCGAGCCGCCTTACATGCCGAAGAAGTAGGAGCGGCGCCGACGTGCCGGAGACCCCCTACATAAGGCTGGAGAACGTCGGCAAGGTCTACGACACCCGCAACGGGACGGT
>CAZUYG010000344.1:0-4613 GCA_964624265.1 uncultured Candidatus Odyssella sp. | reverse complement strand
CGCCGCGCCGACTTCGCCGATCAGGCCCTTGGTGACGCCGCCGATGCTGAATTTGCCGACATCCTGGCCAAGCACGAACACCTTGGGATCGGCCGCCATCGCCTCGCGCAGCGCGCGGGCGATCGCGTCTTTATAGGTGAGCGTTTCGCCGGCGCTCACGCCGGTACCAGCGCCAGCACGCGGAGCGGGCTGCCGCTGCCGCGCTTGATCTTGAGCGGCGCGGCGAAGATCACCGACCCGGTCGGCGGCAATTGATCGAGATTGGTGAGGCACTGAAGCCCGTATCGTCCGGCGCCGTGCATGTAGTAGTGGCAGGGATAGGGCGGGTTGAGATGGAACGCCTGCCCGGCATCGGTGCCGATCGTCTCGGTGCCGAAGCCGATCACGTCGCGCTCCTTCACCAGGAACTGCACGACCTCGGAATCGGGCCCCGGCGTGTGCTGGCCGGTTTCGTCGTAGTTCTGATACTCGGCCGGATCGCTGCGCTTCGACCAGTCGGTGCGCATCAGCACCCAGGAGCGCGGCGGAATCTTGCCGTGCTCCTTTTCCCAGTTCGTGACGAAATCGACCGTCAGCAGGTAGTCGGGATTCTGCGTCGCCTGCTTCGAGCAATCGAGCACGCAGGCCGGCGCGATGAAATGCTCGGCCGGGATCGTGTCCACCGCGTTGTTCGGCAGGTCGCGGCCGGAGATCCAGTGGACCGGCGCGTCGAAATGCGTGCCGGTGTGCTCGCTGAACGAGACGTTGTTCCAATAGGCGGCCGAACCGCGATCGTCGTAGCGCGAGATTTCCTCGATGCGGAACGGCCAGGCCTGCCCGGCCTCGGGCGGCAGGGTGATCGTCGGGAAATCGGGCGCCAGCGTCTGCGTGAGATCGACGACGCGGATGCGGCCGGCGGAAAGCTCTTTCGCGAACTGAACGAGGGCGTTCATCCTTCCGTCCTCCTCAGGGGTTCGACGCTTCGACTTCGAGCGCCTTCGGATTCTCGCGCCACCGCGCCAGCCAATCCTGCGCGATGTCGCCGGGATAGACGTCTTCGGTGCCCTGCTTCAGCGCGTTGACGATCGCGTTGGCGAGCGCCCCGGGTGCGATCTTCGGCGGCAGCAGGAGCTGGTTCCACTCGTCGTCGATCGGCCCCGGATAGACGTTGATGACGCGCACACCGGTGGGCCGCATCTCGGCGCGCAGGCACTGCGCCAGCGAGTGCGCCGCCGCCTTCGAGGCCGAGAACGTGCCGTGCGGCGGGAAATTCGTGAGCGCGTAGATCGAGAGCAGGTTCACCCAGGCGACCGCGCTGTTGACGCCGTCGGCGCCGCGCGCCTTGAGCGCCGGCCCGAATTCCTGCGCGAGGCGCAGCAGGCCGAAATAGTTCACGTCCATCTCCGCGCGCGCGGCGTCGGTGCCGTAGCGCGCGGAGATGCCGTAGGTGCGGTGCACCTCGGCGTTGTTGATCACGATATCGACGCGGCCGGCGATCTCGCCGGCGATCTCGCGCACCGAGCGCTGGTCGGTGACGTCGAGATTGAGCAAGGTCACCTGCGGGATGGCCTTGATCTCGTCGAAGCCGGGAAAATTCTTCCACGGCTCGGCATTGCCGACCCAAATCGGATCGGCGCCGGCCTTGGCGAGCGCCTTCACCAGCGCCTGGCCCACCGCGGTCTTGCCGTCGGTGACGAGCACCTTGCGGAATTTCGGATCGCAGGTCATTTCGCGCATGATCTTGTCATCCGCCATGTTGGGCGTGTCGGTTTCGGGAAGGGCGACGAGCACCGCCTGGCCGGCGCGGTCGAGATGCGCGCGCACGCGCACCTTGCAGGGCGGCGGCGGCACGTCGCCATGGATGTGGGCCACGACCGTGACATCGCCCGCCAGGCGCACGAGGCCCGCGCGCCACGGCACGCGTTCGCGGAAAAACAGTTCGAGGCTGTGGCGCAGCAGGGTTTCCGAGATCAGCTCGCCGTCGCCGGATTGCGGCTTCCACACGAGCCGGTCGGAGAGGCAGCGGCGGCACACTTCGCGCGGCGGATACTGCACGCGCCCGCAATCGCGGCATTCCTGCAATTCGAGCTGCCCCTGCGCCGCGCCGCGCAGCAGGCCGAGCGCATAGCGGCTGCGCGCCTGAGGCGGCGGCACCGGCAGGCGCGTGCGCAGGATCGGATTCTTGCGCTTGGGTTTTTGCAGCGGAGGGGTCACGGGTTTTCGCTCCTCTCCGGTCAGGCCGCGGCCAGGATCGCGGCGCCGGTGGAAAGCCCGCGGTCGTAATTGATCATGCCGAAGCCGGAGACGAGACCGAGCTTCGCATCGGGCACTTGGCCGCCGATCGTCTGGCCCGTCAGCTGGCGGATCGTCTCGACCGTGCCGAGCATCCCGCCGGCCGCGCCGGCCTGCCCGACCGAGAGCTGGCCGCCCGAGGTGTTGAACGGGAAGGTGCCATCCACCGTCAGCGTGTTCGCGCGCACCAGCGCCGGCGCCTCGCCCTTGCCGCAGAAGCCGAGATCCTCGAACTGCA
Source organism: uncultured Candidatus Odyssella sp. (assembly GCA_964624265.1). Classification (GTDB taxonomy): domain Bacteria; phylum Pseudomonadota; class Alphaproteobacteria; order Bin65; family Bin65; genus SBBV01. The sequence continues at coordinate 2,104 of CAZUYG010000344.1, read as the reverse complement.
GCATGTTGATGACGGGATAGTCGTCGTAGACCTGGACGAAATCGATATCGCCGGGCGACACGCCGGCCTGGCCGTAGAGATCGTCGCGCTCCAGCGCCCAGCCGCCGCGATACTGGATCGGATCGTATTGGAACGCCGCGTGGCGCTCGATCGTGCCGAGCACGCGCGCATATTTGATGCCGGCCGCCTCCGCGGTCTCGCGGCGCATCACGAGGAAGCCCTCGGCGCCGGCGCAGGGCATCACGCAATCGAACAGGCGCACCGGATCGGCGATCAGCCGCGCGCCGAGGTATTCTTCCATCGTCAGCGGCTTCTTGAACATCGCGTAGGGAATCTTCAGCGCGTTCTCGCGCTGCGCCACGCACATCTTGCCGAAATCGGCGGGCTCCGCGCCGAAGGTGCGCATGTAGTAATCGGTGAGGAACGCGAAGCTCTGGTTCGGCCCGCCGGCGCCCATCGGATAGACGGCATCGCGCGCGAAACGGCTGAAATTCGCCGTGCCCTGGCGGAACGAATCGACGTGGTTGGTGTCGCCGGCGATGCAGGCCACGATCTCGGCGTCGCCCGACTGCACGGCGCGCGCCGCGCGGCGCAGGCTCGCCACGCCGCAATTGCCGCCGAGCGGGATGAAATCGAGCCAGCGCGTCGAGAGGCCGAGATGCTCGGACAGGCCGATCGCCGTATCGGGCGCGAGCGTGAACGACGAAACGCAGAAGCCGTCGATGTGGCCCTTCTCGATGTGCGAATCCCTGATGAGCTCGGCCAGCGCGCGGCCGATCCACCAATGCGCGGCGCGGATCGAGAACCGCGCATAGGGGATCGAAACCGGCGTCGTGACGACGATGCCGTCGTAGGAGGCCCGCCTGCTCATGCGCTTTTCCGCGGCTTGCTTTGCTGCTTCAGCGCGCGGAGATCGAAGCAATTGGGATGACGCGCCGGGTTCTCGGCGAGATCGCCGAGATCGGCCTTGCGGATCTTCTGCGTGGCGGTGGTGGGCATTTCTGACAGGAACGCGATATAGCCCGGCGCCTTGTAATAGGCAAAGCGCGCGCGGCAGTGCTCGAAGATCGCGTTGGCCAGCGCCGCATCCGGCGCATGGCCGGGCCGCGGCACGATCACGGCCATCACCTCTTCCTCGCGGATCTCGTCGCGCACCGCGAGCACGCTCACCTCGCCGACCGCGGGATGCTCCGCCACGACCTGCTCCACCTCGGCGCAGGCGATGTTTTCGCCCGAGCGGCGCACGATCGCCTTCTTGCGGTCCATGAAATAGAGGTAGCCCTGCGCGTCCTGGCGCACGATGTCGCCGGTGTTGAGCCAGCCGCCTTTCCAGGCCGCGGCCGTGGCCGCCTCGTCCTTGAGATAGCCGCTGAAGAAGCGCCGTTTCGGATCGGGCCCCTGCGCGCGCACGAGGAAATTGCCCGGCATGCCCGGCGGCACGTCGTTGCCGGCATCGTCGACGATGCGGGCTTCCATCGGCGGCCCGGGCCGGTTTGCCCGGCCCATGCAGTGCAGGCCGATGCGGCGCGGCTCTTCCCAATCCACCAAGGTGGCCGAGCCGCCGGTTTCGGTCATCGCCCAGCCATTGGTGAGCACGAGGCCGAAGCGGCGCTCGAACGCCGCGTGGTGCGAGGCGTGCACGCCGCCGCCCATGCCGAAGCGGATCTTGTGCGCGCGATCGAGCGGCGACGGCGGCAGGTTGAGCAGCATCGCGGGCATGACGCCGAGATAATGGAAACAGGTGGCGCCGGTCTCGACTGCGTCCTGCCACCAGCTGCGCGGATGGAAGCGGTCGAGGATGATCTGGGCGCCGCCGCTGATCAGCATGCCCATGAAGGAATTGCCGGTGGCGTTGGTGTGGAACGTGGGCAGCGGCTGCAGCAGCCGCTCCTGGCCCCAGCGCAGATTGAGCGGCGCCTGCTGCGCCGCATACCACTCGCCCCAGCCGAGGAAATACTCGTTCGAGAGCATGCAGCCCTTGGGCCGCCCGGTGGTGCCCGAGGTGTAGAGCAGCGCGGCTTCCGCGGCGAGGCCGGCGGGGCCGCCCGGTGCGGCGCGGCGCGGCGGCGGCAGGCCGGCATCGGTGCTCAGCGCGAGCGGCACA
>CAZUYG010000343.1:0-4620 GCA_964624265.1 uncultured Candidatus Odyssella sp. | reverse complement strand
ATCCGGGTCGGCTACACGCGCAGCATCGATCTGTTCACCGACACGAACCGCACGGACCGCATCCTGGTCAGCATTGCCCTCAAATACCTAGGCGAAGTCCGCGCCTCGCGCTGACAAGCTCCGTGCCCGCGCGCGCCGGCAGGCGGAAATTGCCGCGCCGCGGCAGCTTCCGCCCCAAGGCGGGAGTTGGCGGGCTACGGGGCTTCTTGTATAAGCCGAAGCACCTCCATCAACGGCCGGGATTATGATTTCAAAGGCTTTCCACGCGGCGTGCGCGCTTGCATTCCTCGGCGCCGCTCTGGCCGACACGGCCGCGGCGCAGCAGCCGCGCGATACGGGCCGGCGCATCGCCGCCATCGTGAACCGCGACGCGATCACGCTCTACGACGTCGAGCAGCGCATGCGTTTCATGGGCCTCGGCGGGCAGATCCCCGCCGGCGGCGAGGCGCGCCAGCGCCTGGTCAACGAAGTGCTGCGCGCGATGATCAACGAGCGCCTGCAGCTGCAGGAGGCCGCGCGCGAGCGCGTCGCCGTAACCGACCAGGAGGTGCAGGAGCAGCTCGCCCAGATCGAGCAGCGCAACCGCATGCCGAAGGGCGGCCTCGCCACGATGCTGCGCCAGCGCAACATCGATCCGCGCACCTTCGAGGACCAGATCCGCGCGTCGATCGCCTGGAACAAGGTCGTGCAGACCAAGATCCTGCCCCAGATCCGCGTCAGCGACGTGGAGGTGCAGGCGGTGATGAAGCGCCTCAAGGAAAACAAAGACAAGCTTCAGTACCGCGTGCAGGAGATCTTCCTGCCGATCGACAGCCCGCAGCAGCAGGCGCGCGCGCTGGCGACCGCGCAGCTGATCCTCGGCCAGCTCCGCGCCGGCGCGAATTTCGAGATTCTGGCGCGGCAATATTCGCAGACCGGCACCGCCGCCACCGGCGGCGACATGGGCTTCCTGTTCGAAGGCCAGATGGAGGCCGAGATCGAGAAGGCCGTGAAGCAGATGAAGACGGGCCAGATCGCGGGGCCCGTGCGCGGCGCGGGCGGCTATTACATCCTCCGGCTCGCCGACCGCCGCACGATCGGCGGCCGCAATCCGGACGTCAAAAGCGTCACGATCGCGCAGGCGATCATCCGCGTGCCCGACAAGGCGACGCCCGCGCAGAACAAGGCCGCGCTGGACCAGATCGCCAAGATCGCGGCGGAAGCCAAGGACTGCGCCGGCTTCGTCAAGGCCGCGCAGGCCGTCAGCGGGCAGGGCCGCGTCATCGACGACGTGGTCCTCGAACAGCAGCGGCCGGAAATCCGCGCGCTACTCACGCCGCTGAAGGTCGGCCAGGTGAGCCGGACGCGCTTCGAGAACGGCGCCCACACCGTCTACATGCGCTGCGCCGACGGCGGCAAAGAGCCCGACGAGAAAGAAGTGCGCGAGTCGCTGCAGCGTCAGAAGCTCGGCGCCTTCGCCGACCGGTACCTCAAGGAGCTGCGCCGGTCGGCTTACGTCGACATCCGTGTCTGACGACGTCGCGCCGCGCCCCGACGCGCCGCTGCTGCTGACCATGGGCGAGCCCGCCGGCATCGGCGGGGAGATCGCGCTGAAGGCCTGGCTGCGGCGCGGCGAAGGCATCCCCGCCTTCGCCGCCGTGGACGACCCGGAACGGCTCGCCGCGCTCGCCGCCGCGCTCGGCCTCGCCGTCGCGGTGCGCCCGATCGCGGCGCCCGGCGAGGCCGCGGCGGTTTTCCCCACGGCGCTGCCGGTCCTGCCGCAGCGGCTCGCGGCGCCCGCCGTGGCCGGGCGGCCGAGCGCCGCCACCGCTTCCGCCGTCATCGCCTCGATCGAGCGCGCCGCGCGCCTCGCGCTGGCCGGCGAGGCAGCCGCGATCGTGACCAACCCGATCCAGAAGAAGCCGCTCTACGATGCCGGCTTCGCGCATCCCGGCCACACCGAATTTCTCGGCGCGCTGGCCGGGCTCGAACGGCCGCCGGCGATGATGCTCGCCGCCGCGGAGCTGCGCGTGGTGCCGGTGACGATTCACCTGCCGCTCGCCGAGGTGCCCCGCGTGCTCACCACGGCCGAGATCCTGCGCATCGGCACGATCGCCGCCGCGGCGCTGACGCGCGATTTCGGGATCGCCGGGCCGCGCCTGGCCGTGGCCGGCCTCAACCCGCATGCCGGCCTCGCCGGCAGCATGGGCGACGAGGACGAGACGATCGTGGCGCCCGCGGTGGATGCGCTGCGCAGCGCCGGCATCGACGCCGTGGGGCCGCTCCCCGCCGACACGATGTTCCACGCCGCCGCGCGCGCGCGCTACGACGCCGCGCTCTGCATGTACCACGACCAGGCGCTGATCCCGATCAAGACGCTGGCCTTCGACCGCGCGGTGAACGTGACGCTTGGCCTGCCGTTCATCCGCACCTCGCCCGATCACGGCACCGCGCTCGACATCGCGGGCAAGGGCGTCGCCGATCCCACCAGCCTCATCGCCGCGCTCGAAATGGCCGCGGCAATGGCGCAATGCCGCCGGGCGGCGAACCGCGGTGCCTGAGCTTCCGCCGCTGCGGGAGGTGATCGCGCGGCACGGCCTCGGCGCCCGCCACAGCCTCGGCCAGCATTTCCTGCTCGATCTCAACATCACCGCCAAGATCGCGCGCGCGGCCGGCGATCTTGCGCGCGGCACGACGATCGAGGTCGGCCCCGGCCCCGGCGGCCTCACGCGCGCGCTGCTCGCGGCGGGCGCGCGCGTGCTCGCGGTCGAGGTGGATCGCCGCTGCCTGCCGGCGCTGGACGAGATCGCCGCCGCCTATCCGGGCCGGCTCGCGATCGTCGAGGGCGACGCGCTGAAGCTCGATCCGCTCGCCGAATGCGCGGCCCGCGCCCTGCCCGCGCCGTTCCGCGTCGTCGCCAATCTGCCCTACAACGTGGCGACGCCGCTGCTGCTCGGCTGGCTCGCGGACATCGCGCGCTACGAGAGCCTGACATTGATGTTCCAGAAGGAAGTGGCCGAGCGCCTCGTCGCGAAGCCGCGCAGCAAGGCCTATGGCCGGCTCGCCATCGCGGCGCAGTGGCGCTGCACGATCGACCTGCTGTTCACGCTGCCGCCGGGCGCCTTCGTGCCGCCGCCCAAGGTGGAGTCGGCCGTGGTGCGCCTCGTGCCGCGCGCGGCGCCGCTGGCCCCGGCCGATCCCGCGCTGCTGGAGCGCGTGACCGCCGCCGCGTTCGGCCAGCGCCGCAAGATGCTGCGCCAGGCGCTGAAGCCGCTCGGCGGCGAAGCGCTCTGTCGCGCCGCCGGCATCGCGCCGACCGCGCGCGCGGAGGAACTGGCGGTGGAGCAATTCGCGGCGCTGGCGCGGGCGTTGGCCGCAGCGAAGGCCGCGTAACAGCGCGCGCTACGCCTTCGCCATCAGTGCGCGTACGAAATCGCCGAGGCCCACTTGCCGGTCGCGCTTCAGGCGCTCCGCCATGAGGATCGCGCGCACCTGCGCGACGCTCGCGTCGATGTCGCGGTTGACGACGATGTAGTCGTATTCCGCCCAGTGGCTCATCTCGTCGGCGGCCTTGGCCATGCGGCCTTGCACCACCTGCTCGGTATCCTGCGCGCGCTCGCGCAGGCGGCGTTCCAGCTCGCGCATGTCGGGCGGCAGCACGAAGATGCTGACCAGATCGTTGCGCGCTTTCTCGCGGAGCTGCTGCGTGCCCTGCCAGTCGATGTCGAACAGGACGTCGCGGCCGGCGGCCAGCGCGCTTTCGACGGCGGCGCGCGGCGTGCCGTAGCTGTGCCCGAACACCTTCGCGTGCTCGAGCAGATCGCCCTTCGCCACCATCGCGTCGAAGCGCTTGTCGTCGATGAAGAAATAGTCCCGCCCCTCGACCTCGCCCGGCCGCGACTGGCGCGTCGTCACCGACACGGAGAGCGCCATGCGCTCGCGCTCCATCGCCAGCAGCTTGCGCGAGATCGTCGTCTTGCCCGCGCCCGAGGGCGAGGACAGCACCAGCATCAAGCCGCGGCGGCCGATCTCGGTCATTCGACGTTCTGGATCTGCTCGCGGAACTGGTCGATCGTCGTCTTCAGATCGAGCCCGATGCGCGTGAGCTCCACGTCGGCCGATTTCGAGCAGAGCGTGTTGGCCTCGCGGTTGAACTCCTGCGCGAGGAAATCGAGCTGGCGGCCGACCGCGCCGGGCTTGGCGATCGTCTCCAGCGCCGCTTCGCAATGCGCGCGCAGCCGGTCGATCTCCTCGCGGATGTCGCCGCGCGTGGCGAGCAGCGCCGCCTCCTGCGCGAGCCGGTCTTCGTTGAGCGGCGGGCGCGATTCGAGCAGCGCCTTCAGCTGCTCCTCGAGCTTCGCGCGCAGCTTCTCGGGCCGCGCGCCGGCGGCGTTGCCGGCGGCATCGACGAGGCGCCGCACCTCGGCGACGTGGCCTTTCAGGATCTCGGCGAGGCGCCCGCCCTCGCCGCGGCGCGCGGCGGCAAGCCGGTCGATCGCCTGATCGAGCGTGGCCAGCATCGCGGCGTTGCGCCGGTTGCGTTCGTCCTCGGTGTCGGGCGCTTCCACCACCTCGACGATGCCGCGCACGGCGAGCAGCGCGTCGAGCCGCGGCGGCGCGGGATCGATCCGGCCCGCATAT